>JAJLJT010000044.1:0-18014 GCA_033844555.1 Alphaproteobacteria bacterium
CCATAGTGCGCCCGTGCGCCCTCGACCGTGACGATGCCGTTGAGCACGTCCTCGGCCACGGCCTCGACCGGCCGGGTGAAGGGATCGCCCACGCCGCCGCCGCCCGGCATCTCCAGGATCAGCCGGTCGCCCGCGGGGATGGTCTGGCGTCCCTTGGGCCGAAGCTCCAGCCCGTTCACGGTCCGCACCCGGCCGAGCGCGCCCTTGGCGCCGCCCTGGCGGCCGCGCGGGGCGTGCTTGCAGCGGTCGAACATGGCCGAGATGGCGAAGGGCGCACCCTCCAGATGCTCGATCTCCATGACCTGGCCGGTGCCGCCGCGATAGCGCCCGGCGCCGCCGGAGTCCGCGCGGTATTCCTTCCGCCAGACGACGAGGGGGGCGATGGTCTCGTTGATCTCGACCGGCGTGTTGCGCACGCCCGAGGGGAAGGCCGTTGCCGAGAGCCCGTCCTTGGCGACGCGCGCGCCCGTGCCCCCGGTGTGAAAGATGTTCATGGCGAAGGGCCGGGCGTCGCCGTAATCCGCGTCGACGACGCCGTGGCCGCCCAGCAGCATCGGGTTCCACAGGCTGGACGTCCCCTCCGCCGGCACGCCCTCGTTCATCGCCTGCTCGAGGCAGCCCAGCACCACGTCCGGCAGCATCTGCCCGATGACATGGCGCGCAGCGACCGCGCACGGGTGCGGGGCGTTGAGGATCGAGCCCTCGGGCGCGGTCACCTTCACCGGGACCAGGGAGCCCCAGTTGTTCGGGATCTGCCCGCCGATCATGCAGCGCACGCCGAAGCTCGCATAGGCCTCGGTATAGGTGATCGGCACGTTGATGCCGTAGAGCGACACGGGCGAGGTGCCGTCGAAATCGACGAAGATGCCGTCGTCCGACACGGTGAGCGCGCAGACGAGGTCGACCTCCTTCTCGTAACCGTCGATCCGCATGGAATTGCGGAAGGTGCCGCGCGGCAGCTTTGAGATCTCCTCCAGCATGGCCTTGCGGGAGTTCTCGACGATGTGGCCGCCGACCTCGTCGAGCGTCTCCAGCCCGAACTCCCGCATCATCTCGAGCAGGCGCTTCGAACCCGTCTCGTTGCAGGCGGCGAGCGAGTAGAGGTCGCCCTCGACCTGCAAGGGCTCGCGGACATTGGCGCGCACGATGTCGAACAGCGCCTCGTTCATCACGCCGCGCTTCGCCAGGTGCATGATCGGGATGTAGATGCCTTCCTCGTAGACCTGCCGGCCGTCGGGGCCGAAGCCAATGCCCCCCACGTCGACGACGTGGCTCGTGGACGCGAACATGGCGACCGGTTTGCCGTCCTTGAAGGTCGGCGTGACCACGGTGAAGTCGTGCAGGTGCCCGGTGCCGAGCCACGGGTCGTTGGTGATGTAGACGTCGCCTTCCTCCATCTTCTCCGGCGGGAACTTCTCCAGGAAGAAGCCGACGCTCGCCGCCATGGCGTTGACGTGGCCGGGCGTGCCGGTCACGGCCTGCGCGAGCATCCGCCCCTGCATGTCGAAGACGCCGGCGGAGAGGTCGCCCGCCTCGCGCACGGAGGTGGAGAAGGCGGTGCGGATCAGCGTCTGCGCCTGTTCCTCCACGACGGAGAGCAGGCGGTTCCACATGATCTGCAGATGGATCTGGTCGAGGGCCGAGGTGCTCATGGCGCGTCTGTCTCCCGGTCTCTGGTCAGCGGCGCTGAAGGACAATGTAGCCCAGATCGTTTACGACGGCATCGAAGGCCGCCGAGACGACGGTGGTGGTCTGGGCCTCGGCGATCAAGGCGGGGCCTTTCACGCGCATGCCGGGCGCGAGGTCGTCGCGCCAGTGGATGCCGGCCTCCACCGCCTTGCCCGCGCCGGGGTCGAAGACGGTGCGCGTGGCCGAAGGTGCGGCGACCGGGCCGTCCGTGCGGGGCGCACCGGTGCGCGCGGGCTCCGGCACCTTGGTCTGGACGGTCAGGGTCCAGCTGAGGATTTCCACGTCGAGATTGGGGATGGTGCGGCCATAGAGCGCGACATAGGCCTTCTCGAAGGCCGAACGCAGCACGTCGGCATCGCCCTCCGTGATCGTCCGGACCGGCAGGTCGACGCTGATCTCGTGGCCCTGGCCCGCGTAGCGCATGAAGGCCTGGCGGGTTTCCGCCAGCGGCTCGTCCGGCGCGCCGTGGCGGACCACGGCGTGCGCCTCCGCGCTCATCTCGTCGAGCACATGGTTGGCGAGGTCCGCGTCGAAGGCGCCGAGCTTCATGTAGCGGCTGCGCACGACCTCGTAGGCGATCGGCGCCTTGAGGAAGCCGATGGCGGAGCCGACGCCCGCGCCGGTCGGCACGACGACCGTGTCGAGGCCCAGCTTCTCCGCCAGCCGCGCAGCGTGAAGGGGGGCCGCGCCGCCGAACGCGATCATGGTGCGGCGGGTGACGTCCTTGCCCCATTCTATGGCGTGGACGCGGGCGGCGTTGGCCATGTTCTCGTCCACGATCTCGGCGACGCCGAAGGCCGCGTGCGGCCCGTCGAGGCCGAGGTGCGCGCCGACGCGCGTCCCGATGGCCGTCACGGAGGCGTCGACGTCGAGCGCAACGTCCCCGCCCGCGAAGCGCGACGGGTCGATGCGCCCCATGACCACGTCGGCGTCGGTTACGGTCGGATCCTGCCCGCCGCGCCCGTAGCAGGCGGGGCCGGGCTCGGAGCCCGCGCTTTCCGGGCCGACGTGGATGCGCTTCAGATTGTCGACGTGCGCGATGGAGCCGCCGCCCGCGCCGATCTCCACCATCTCGATGACGGGGATGCGCACGGGCAGGCCGGAGCCGCGCTTGAAGCGGTACACGCGGTCGACCTCGAAGGTGCGGCTCTTCAGCGGCTCCATGCCGTCGATCAGGCAGATCTTCGCGGTGGTGCCGCCCATGTCGTAGCTCAGCACCTCATCGAGCCCCATCTCCGCGGCGATGCGCGCGGCCAGGATCGCGCCGCCCGCAGGCCCGGATTCGACGAGGCGGATGGGGAAGCGCACGGCCGTTTCCAGCGCGGTCAGGCCGCCGCCCGAGGTGATGAGGAAGAAGGGGCAGCCGAAGCCGCGCTCCTTGAGCTGTTCGCCGAGGCGGGTCAGGTATTTCGCCATCAGCGGTTGGACATAGGCGTTGGCGCAGGTGGTCGACTGGCGCTCGTACTCGCGGATTTCCGGGCAGACCTCGGACGAGAGGCTCACGGGGACGCCCGGAAGCTCCTCGCGCAGGATCTCCGCCACGCGCGCCTCGTGCGCCGGGTTCGCGTAGGAATGAATGAGGCCGACCGCGACGCTCCCGATCCCTTGCGTCTTCAACGTGGCGGCGACATCGCGCACGCTCTGCTCGTCGAGCGGCACGAGCACGTCGCCGTGCGCGGTCACCCGCTCCGTCACCGGCAGGCGGAGGTGGCGCGGCACGAGCGGGCGCGGCCGGTCGACGTTGACGTCGTACTGCTCGAACCGGTTCTCGTAGGCCATCTCGACGCTGTCGCGGAAGCCTTCGGTCACGATCAGCGCGGTCTTCGCGCCCTTGCGCTCGATCAGCGCATTGGTCGCGAGCGTCGTGCCGTGAATGATGATGCCGACCTCGGACGGGGAAATCCCGGCCTCCTCCATCACCTTGGCGACGCCGGTCAGCACGCCTTCCTCGGGCGCGCGGGGCGTCGTGAGGGTCTTGGTGGTCACCTGCCGGCCGCCGATCTCCAGCGCCACGTCGGTGAACGTGCCGCCGATATCGACCGCAAGGCGCGCAGCGCCCCGGCCTTCCGCCGAAGACGGCGTTCCTGACATCCCTTGCCTCCAGTCGCTGTCTGGTCCGCTTTTCGGAAACCTGTTTCGCGGGTGGAGGCTAGCGGGGCGCCCGCCGGGGCACAAGGCGCGCGGCGCGGCATGGGGGATATGCGTCTTCGGGGTCGTCGCCGGGAGCCGCGCGGGTTAGTCTCCCGCAACAGGAAACCGGCAAGCAAGACGGGGGATGCGATGGCGATCGGTGGCAAGGGGATGCTGGTGATCTGCACCGACATTCCGGGGGAGCAGGAGGCGGAGTTCAACCTCTGGTACGACCGGGAGCACACCGAGGAACGGGTGGCGATCCCGGGCTTCGCGGGCGCGCGCCGCTGGGTGCTGGAGAGCGGCGACGGGCCGAAATACCTCGCGCTCTACGAGACGGAGACGTTCGACGTGCTGTCGAGCGCGCCCTACAAGGCCGCGCTCGCCGCGCAGACCGACTGGTCGAAGAAGGTCATGGCGCACTTTCAGGGCGTCAAGCGCACGCTGGGACGGATCACCCGGACGGCGGGCCTGGGACAGGGCGGCGTGGTGACGCAGGTCCGCCTGCGCCCGAAGGCGGGCGCGGAGGACGGCCTGCGCGAGTCGCTGACGGCCGCGATGGAAACGCTGACGGCGCAGCCGGGCATCGTGTCGGCCTTCCTGCTGGAAAGCGACCCGGAACTGTCGAAGCCGCTGCCGGAGCAGGTGGCCGCGGGCGGCGACGACGGCAGCAACCATGACTGGCTGCTCTATGTCGAATCGACGACCGCGCAGGCGGGCGCCGACGCCTTTGCAGCCCACCTCGCCGACGCCGACCTGGCGCAGGCGGGCGCGGGCGTCAGGGCGCGCGGGATCTACCGGCTCCTGTGGGGCCTGACGCGCGACGAACTGGCGCGGGAGGGGCGCGTGCCGGACTGAGGCGCGGCACCGGTCCCCGTGCGCACAGGGAGGACGGCCCCATGAACCGAATGGCGCTCGGCGTGGCTGCGGCGGCCGTCATGGCGGGCATCGGATGCGCCGCGGCGCGCGAAGGGCCGCCAAACGGGCCCTGGCATGGCGGTGGGCCGCGGCTTTTCGTCCTGATCGACGGGCGATGGGAGATATCGGGCGGCGAGGCCGCATCGGCCGCATCGGGGATTGCGGCTCCCTCCGCCCCCGCTGCGCCGCCCGCGCCGGCGCCGCCGCCCTTGCCTGCCGTTCCCGCGCCCAATGCCACGGGCGCGGAACACATGCGCTTCGGGCTGGAGCTTTATTACCGCGTGCCGCTGCGGCTCGGCCCCGCGCCGGCGGCCCTCTGGCTGCCGCTCTCGTTCGGCGACGGGTTCAGCCTCGACGCCCGCGAATACTGGCTGATGCTGCCGCCGGGAGCATGGTGACCGGGCCTGCCGCGGGACCGGAACGGCGGACGTGCTTCCTGCGAGTGACTTTCATATTTTGAACAGTTCTAAACTGTTGACTTCCATCCCCGGCCCTGATGTAAAGTCGGGCCGAGCACTGGGGACGGCGGGCCCCGGCCGGAAACGGCCGGACCGCGGCGGAAACGCCGGGTTCCCCATGCTGCGCGCCGGCGGCGACGCGCCGGCATCTATCAGGGTCAGCGGCGGTTCGCGCGTGCGCGCGCTGCCGTGTTTCGTGGGAAGACTGAAAGGGAGAGTGACCATGGCTGGTCTGAAGGGCACCAAGACCGAGGAAAACCTGAAGGAAGCGTTCTCCGGCGAGAGCCAGGCGAATCGCCGTTACCTCTACTTCGCACAGAAGGCCGACATCGAGGGCTACAACGACGTGGCCGCGGTGTTCCGCTCCACGGCGGAAGGCGAGACGGGTCATGCGCACGGCCACCTCGAGTTCCTGGAAGAAGTGGGCGACCCGGCGACGGGCGAGCCGATCGGCGACACGGCGGCGAACCTGAAAGCCGCGATCGCGGGCGAGACGCACGAGTACACCGACATGTACCCGGGCATGGCCCGCACGGCGCGCGAGGAAGGCTTCGACGAGATCGCCGACTGGTTCGAGACGCTCGCCAAGGCCGAGAAGAGCCACGCTGGCCGCTTCACCAAGGCGCTGGAGACGATGTCCTGATCCCGACACGGATCCGGACGGCCGGGGCGGCGGATGCCGCCCCGGACCTCCCGGCCCGGCCCTGAGACACATGCCCCGTACGGGGGCGCGCCGCCTTGCCGGCCGGCCTGCGCCCGCGACTTCCGGGGGATCACTCTTTCACAGCGAGGAACAGCCGATGCGCGAAGGTAGCCTGGACGCCCCGGTGCGCCATCCGATCGATTGGAACGACCCGGATTTCTACGACGAGGCCAAGCTCGACGAGGAACTGAGGCGCGTTTTCGATATCTGCCACGGCTGCCGTCGCTGCTTCAACCTGTGCGATTCGTTTCCGCGCCTGTTCGACCTGATCGACGAAAGCTCGTCGGGTGAGCTGGACACGGTCGACTCCAAGGATTTCAAGCCGGTCGTGGATGCCTGCACGCTCTGCGACATGTGCTTCATGGTGAAGTGCCCCTATGTGCCGCCGCACGAGTTCAACCTGGACTTCCCGCACCTGATGCTGCGTTACCGGGCGGTCGAGCACCGCAAGGGCCAGCGCGCGATGGGCGAGCGGGAGCTGACCAAGACCGACCGCAACGGCAAGCTGGGCACGATGGTCTCGGGCCTCGCCAACTGGGCGTCGAGCGAGAAGAACACCCTCACCCGCCCCGTGATGGAAAAGGCGCTGGGCGTGCACAAGGAAGCCGCCCTGCCGAAGTTCACCGGCAAGACGCTGGTCGCACGCGCCAAGGCGAACCCGCCGCAGGTCGACGCCACGGCCCCGGCGCACGGCCGCAAGGCGGTGATCTACGCCACCTGCTACGGCAACTACAACACGCCGGAGATCGGCGAGGCAGCGCTCAAGGTGCTGGCGAAGAACGGCGTCGAGTGCGAGGTCGTCTATCCCGAATGCTGCGGCATGCCGCAGATGGAGCAGGGCGATCTGCCGAAGGTCGCGCACAAGGCGAAGTCGGTCGCGGCGAACCTGAAGCCCTGGATCGAAAAGGGTTACGACGTCGTCGCGCTGGTCCCGTCCTGCGCGCTGATGCTGAAGTTCGAATGGCCGCTGATCGCGACCGACGACCCGGACGTGAAGGCGCTGGCCGAGGCGACCTTCGACATCTCGGAATACATCGTCGAGATCGCCAAGAAGGAAGGCCTGGCCGAGGGGCTGAAACCCCTGGACGGCGCGGTCTCGGTGCACATCGCCTGCCACGCGCGGGCGCAGAACATGGGCCAGAAGGGCGCCGAGCTGGCCAAGCTGATCCCCGAGACGAAGATCGGCGTGGTCGAGCGCTGCTCGGGCCACGGCGGCTCCTGGGGCATCATGAAGGACAATTTCGAGGTCGGCATGAAGGTCGGCAAGCCGGTCTTCCGCCAGATGAAGCAGAACGGCGACGCGAAATACATCGCATCGGAATGCCCGCTGGCGGGACTGCACATCCGGCAGGGGATCGAGCGGTCGGGCGAGGGCGAGGTTGCGCCGGAGCTTGCGCCGCACCCGGTCGTCCTGCTGGCCAAGGCCTACGGGCTGGCCTGAGCCGCGAGACGTGCGCGCGGCCCGGCGGCAGACGCCGGGTCCGCCGCCCGCTGGAACGAAGTCATAGCTGAGAGTGGGAGAGCATCGCCATGGCCGCGAAGCAAGAGATCACGCGCGACGACATCATGCCCGTCGAGGAGTATGTGAAGGTCCGCAAGCAGATGCGCCAGGACCTGCTGGCCATCAAGAAGCCGCGCCGGGTCGAGATCGGGCCGGTCGCGACCTGCTATTTCGAGTGCTACGAGACGATGCGGCACCAGATCCAGGAGATGCTCTACATCGAGAAGGGCGGGGAGGAGCAGATCGCCGACGAGCTTTCCGCCTACAACCCGCTGGTGCCGAAGGGCCAGGAACTGGTCGCGACCGTGATGTTCGAGATCGACGACCCGATCCGCCGCAAGAACTTCCTCTCCCGCCTCGGCGGCGTCGAGGAGACGATGTTCCTGCAATTCGCGGGCGAGACGGTGAAGGGCGTGCCGGAAGACGACGTCGACCGCACCAACGCGGAGGGCAAGGCCTCGTCGGTGCAGTTCATCCACTTCCCGTTCACGGCCGGGCAGATCGCGAAGTTCCGCGAGGCGGGCACGCAGGTGGTGCTTGGCTTCTCGCACCCCTCCTACTCGCACATGTCGGTGCTGTCGGAGGCGTCGCGCGCCGCGCTCGCGGGGGATTTCGCCTGAGGATCAGTCCTTCGGCCGGAGGACGAGCACCGAGCAGTTCGAATGCCGCACGATGCGGGCGGCGTTCGAGCCGAGCAGATAGGTGCTCATCTCCGGCCGGTGCGACGTCATGACGATCAGGTCGCAATCGGCGGCCTCCGCCTCGCGGATCACCTCGTCATAGATGGTGCCCTTGCGCACGACGGTCGTCACCTTGAGGGAGGGGTCGGTTTCCTTCGCGAGGTTGGCGAGCGCCGCCTTGGATTCGTCCACGCGCTTGCTCAGCACATCCTCCGGCATGTAGAGCGACACGCTGGCCGGGATCACGGGCAATACCGTGAGCAGGCGAAGCTCCGCCCCGTGCTGCTTGGCGAGATCGCTGGCGGCCCTGACGGCGTTGCCGATGGTGTTTTCCTCGTCGAGATCGACGGGAACGAGGATCCTGTTGAACATAGCGCGCCCCTCCTTGAGGTTTTTCTTACCCGGTACTTCTCCCCGATGCTGCCCCGGGCGTCGTTGACCTGCCTCAAGCCTGTCCGCGTGCCGAATATGTCAGGCCGGTCAGCGCGCAGGCGGCGGCGAGGCGGGTTTCGCCCGGCGCGTCGGCGGCAAGGTGCGGCCAGTCGATGGGCGGCTCTCCCGTCTCCATCTGCCGCTCCAGCACCGTGACGGTCGCGTCGGACGGGTCGCCCGTCCGGCCTGCAATGCGCGCGCGCAGGGTATCGTCCGGCGCCTCCAGCCAGACAGGTGCGAATGCCACGTCCGCGCGGGCGGAAAGCGCGGCGGCGGCGTCCCGCCACGAGGGGCGCAGGAAGGTCGCGTCGAGGATCACGGGATGGCCCGCGGCGAGCGCGCGGGCCCCATCGTGCATCATGCGGGCGCGCACCGCGTCCGAGACGTCTTCGCCATAGGCCTCCGGCGGCAGGCGGGTTTCGGGCGCAACGCCCCACAGGCGCTTGCGCGTCACGTCGCTGGAGATCACGACGGCGCCGGGCGCACCGCCCGCGTGCGGCACCAGCGCCGCGGCGAGCGTGGACTTGCCCGTTCCCGAAAGGCCGCCGACCGCGAAAAGACGGGGGGCGGCGGGCGCGGCCAGCACGTCCGCCGCGAAGCGGGCATAGGCGCGCGCCTCCTCTTCCCGTGCGCTGTCGCCGAGGCCGAGCACCATCGCCCGGACAGCGGCACGCAGCGAGATGAAGAGCGGCAGGGCGCGCAGGCCCCGGTAATCCCGCGTCGCCGAGAGATAGCGCGAGAGAACGCGCGCCGCGTCGCCGCGATGGCCCCGGAACCACAGGTCCATCAGCAGGAAGGCCAGGTCGTAGAGCACGTCGATGTCGGTCAGTGCGCGGTTGAACTCGATTGCGTCGAAGGGCGTCGGCTCCCCCTCGTACAGGCAGAGATTGCCGAGATGCAGGTCGCCGTGGCAGGCCCGCGCGAACCCGTGCCGGGCGCGCGCGGCAAGCCAGGGGCCGAGCGTCTTCGCGGTGGCCTCTGCCCCCTCGCACCAGGCGCGCGCATGGGTGTCGCCGCGCGTGGCCGGGTTCTCCAGCAGCCCCTTGGCGACCCCCGCGACGGTCTGCGACACGGGCTGCACCTGCTCGGCCCCGGGGGCGGAAAGGTGCGCCTGCGCCACGCGGTCGGCAAGCGCGGCGAGCAGGACGGGCGTGAGGCGGCCATCCTCCAGCACGCGGTCGAGGCGGTCGGCGTCGGCGAAGCGCACCATCTCCAGCAGCCAGTCGACGGGCGTGCCGGGGCCGCCCAGCGCAAGCCGGTCTCCCATCCGCGTGACCGGGTGCACGCCGAGATAGAGGGCGGGCGCGGTGCGGCGGTTGATCTCGAACTCGCGCGCGATGGCGGCGCGGCGCTGATCGACCGCGGTGAAGTCGGCGAAGGGGAAATGCACCGCGCGCTTCATCTTCCACGCGCGGGTGGGGGTGAGGAAGACATGGGAGAGGTGGGTGTCGATCCGCGTGACCGTCTCGCCCGGAAAGGCGGCGGTTTCGAGGAAACGGACGGTCTCAGCCTGCTCCGCGGCCGTCATGGTGGATGCTCCCCGCCTTTCCTGGCGCTGCCTTCAGGCCCTCATTGTGCGGGCCGGGCGGGGTGGGTCAATGCACGAACGCCGCCGCGGGGGCGAACCCCGGCGCGGCGGCGCGTGACTGCGCCGCGTGGGGGTGGGGGGGTCAGCGCAGCAGAAGCATCTCGACCACGCGGTGCGTTGCCCGGTGCACGAGGAAGATGTCGTCGGTCGCACGCGCGTAGAAATGGCCGGGCGGCGGGGAGGGCAGACGGTAGCGGCGCCAGTCCGACAGCGTCACGAGCCCGGCGATCCGCGGCAGGCGATGGCCGACCCATTGGCCGTATCGCGGGTGACGCTGCCAGCGGTGCTGGTTCTGCGTGTCCGTTCCCCACCATGCGCGGCGGTCGTCGCGCCAACGGTCGTCTCTCCAGTCGGAGCGCCGATCACGCCAATCGTCACGCCAATCGTCACGCCAATCGTCGCGCCGGTCGGCTCGCCAATCGCGCAACGCCTCGCGGCGGTCCTGCAGGCGCTCGCGGCGTTCCTCGCGCCACTCCTTGCGCGCTTCCCGGCGGTCCTCGCGGCGCTCCTTGATGCGCTCGCGGCGTTCCTCCCGCCAGTCCTTGCGGGCCTCGCGGCGGCCCTCGCGCCAGTCGCGCCCGTCCGCAAGCTGCACGGCTGTGCTGGCC
The DNA here is from genome assembly GCA_033844555.1 of Alphaproteobacteria bacterium. Classification (GTDB taxonomy): domain Bacteria; phylum Pseudomonadota; class Alphaproteobacteria; order Futianiales; family Futianiaceae; genus Futiania. The sequence goes on from JAJLJT010000044.1 coordinate 10,708, forward strand.
TGCGGGATTGCATCGGTCCGCTGGAAGGCGCCCGCCGTCGCCGGCGCACCGAGCGCGCCAAGGGCGAAGATCGTCGCCATGAGGGTGGCTTTCGTCGTGTTCCGCATGGATCTGGTCCTCCCGTTGCCGGCGGGGCAGCGGGCAGGCGGTCTAGCCTCCCGTGCGCTGTCCCATGATCCGTTAACGCTCGGGAAGGGCCGATCCCGTCGCGGAAAGTTTCACGCGGCCGGCGGTTTCGCGGTCTCGCGGCGCGGGGCGGCGAGCGTGGCGCGCGCCAGCTCCGGGTTGAGCGCGGCCAGCGCGTCGTACTGCGTCAGGAACACCCGGCCCGACAATTCGTCGAGGAAATGCGCGCGCTTCAGACGGTCCATCACGGGACCCTTCACCTCCGTCAGGTGCAGGGTGACGCCGGAATCCTTCAGCCGGTGATTGATCGCCTCCAGGCTTTCCAGCGCGGAGGCGTCGATGAAGTTCACCGCCGGGCACATCAGCACCACGTGCCGGACGCGCGCGTCCGCCGCGACCGCGTCGTAGATCCGGTCCTCCAGAAAGCGGGCGTTCGGGAAATAGAGGCTCTCGTCCACGCGGATCGAGAAGATCTCCGGGTCGGTCACCACCTCGTGGCGGTCGATGTTGCGGAAATGCTCGGTCCCCGGAACCTGGCCCACGACCGCGCAATGGGGACGCGAGGTGCGGAACAGGTGAAAGGCGATGGAGAGGCCCACGCCCGCGATGATGCCCAACTCCACCCCGAAGCCGAGCGTGATGAGAATGGTCGCGGCCTGGGCCGCGAAATCGCTGGGCGAATAGGCCCACGTGCGCTTGAGCGCGCCGAGGTCGACGAGGCTCAGCACCGCGACGACGATGGTGGCGGCCAGCGTCGCCTTGGGCAGGAAGAACAGGAGCGGCGTCAGCAGAAGCGTCGCAAGCCCGATGCCGATGGCGGTCAGGATGCCGGCGGCGGGTGTCTCCGCGCCCGCGTCGAAGTTCACGACCGAGCGCGCGAAGCCGCCCGTGACCGGGTAGCCGCCCGTCAGGCCCGCGCCGATGTTCGCCGCGCCGAGGCCGATCAGCTCCTGGTCCGGGACGATGCGCTGGCGCTTCTTCGCGGCGAGCGTCTGCGCGACGGACACGGATTCGACGAAGCCGACGATGGAGATGAGCAGGGCGGAAAGCGCGAGCGAGCCCCACAGGTCGAGGTCGAGGGCAGGCAGGGTCAGCGGCGGCAGGCCCTGCGGAATGTCGCCGACGATGGCGACGCCCTTCTCGTGCAGGCCGAGGCCGAAGGTCGCGAGCGTCGTGACGGCCACCGCGGCGACGGGGCCGGCCTTGGCGCACACGTCGGCCAGGCGCGGGCGCATGCCCCAGCCGGTCAGCAGGGGCTTGAGCGACTTGCGCACCCAGAACAGGAAGGCGGTCGAGGCCGCGCCGATCGCCAGCGTGGGCAGGTTCACGTCCGGCAGCGCCTGCACGAGAGACAGGCCAAGCTCGTAGAGATTGTGGCCGGAGGCGTCGACGCCGAGGATGTGCTTGAGCTGGCTCGCCGCGATGAGGATGCCTGAGGCGGTAATGAAGCCGGAAATAACCGGGTGGCTGAGGAAATTCGCGAGGAAACCCAGCCGCAAGAGACCCATCGCCAGCAGCATCAGGCCCGAGAGGAGCGCGAGGACCAGCGCGGCGGTGTAGTATTCCGGCGTGCCGACCGCGGCGAACTGGCCGACGGCGGCGGCCGTCATCAGCGAGACGACGGCGACCGGCCCCACGGCCAGCGCACGCGAGGTTCCGAAGATGCCGTAGAGCACGAGCGGCGCGATGGAGGCGTAGAGCCCGACCTCCGGCGGAAGGCCCGCCAGCAGCGCATAGGCCAGCGATTGCGGGATCAGCATGATCGTCACGATGACCGCGGCGATCATGTCGTTGGTCATCGCCTCGCGCCCGTAGGACGCGCCCCAGTCGAGGATCGGAAGATAGCGCTTCAGCATGGCCCCTGCCGCCCCGGCGCGCCGGTCAGAGTGCGTTGAGCGGGATCTTGAGGTAAACGGTGCCGTTGTCCTCCGCCGGCGGCATGCGGCCCGCGCGCATGTTCACCTGGATCGACGGCAGGATCAGGCGGGGCATGTCGAGGGTCTGGTCCCGCTCGGTCCGCATCTTCACGAACTCCTCGCGCGTCTTGCCGCCGATGTGGATGTTGTTCGCCTTCTGCTCCGCCACGGTGGTTTCCCAGGCGTATTCGTCGCGGCCCGGGGCCTTGTAATCGTGGCACATGAACAGGCGGGTGTCGTCCGGCAGGCTCAGCACCTTCTGGATGGAGTCCCACAAGGTCTCCGCCGAACCGCCCGGGAAGTCGCAGCGGGCCGTGCCGAAGTCCGGCATGAACAAGGTATCGCCGACGAAGCCCGCGTCGCCGATCACATAGGTGAGGCAGGCCGGCGTGTGCCCGGGCGTGTGCAGCACGCGCCCTTCGAGTCCGCCGATCCGGAAAGTGTCGCCCTCCCGGAACAGGCGGTCGAACTGGCTGCCGTCGCGTTCAAACTCTGTTCCGGCATTGAAGAGCTTGCCGAAGACCCCCTGGACAACGGTGATATTGGCGCCGATCCCGATCTTGCCGCCCAGACGCTCCTGCAGATAGGGGGCGGCGGACAGATGGTCGGCGTGGACGTGCGTCTCCAGCAGCCATTCGACCTGCAACCCGCGGCCGCGGACGAAGTCGACGAGCCGGTCGGCGGAGGCCGTGTCCGTGCGCCCGGCGCTGGGATCGTAGTCGAGCACCGAATCGACGATCGCGCATGCCGTGCCGGCCGGATCCCTGACGACATAGGAGACGGTGAATGTGGCTTCGTCGAAGAAGGCGGTCACTTCGGGGTTCATGGCGGCCCTTTCCAGTTCCGGTCCAGAATATTAGCGAACGCTCATATATCTATCCGATCAGCTTAATACAATGCGGCAATGTGTTTCGAGCGTGATCGGGATCGGCACAGCCCACAGGACGCGCTGTTCAGCGGGCAAGGCCACCTGGGGCTGGTTTCCCACGAATTATATATCAATAACAGATAATTAGGCCACGCGTACGGTATCGTTCGGGTTTGGCCCGCTTCTTGCCACGACCGAGAGCATCTGTTCGTTGCGTATGTCCAGTGTTCAACAGGTCAGCCCTCTGTCCGCGCGGTGTCGCGTCACGAGGGGAGCAACGCAGGCAGAAGAAGAATGGACCGGAACCCGACAGCGTTCGGAAAGCGCAAGACCCCTCCCAAGCCGCACATGAGCCCCGCGCCGCCTTCGATCCGGAAGGCCGACGAGCGGGTATTCGGAAGCGCGCCCGGATACAAGGCGGGCGTCGTCGTCTATGACAACGGACTGATGTCCTGCGCGTGCCGCATCGCGGACATGACGAGCACCGGCGCGCGCCTTGTCTTCGATCACGACCTGGCGCTGCCGCATCATTTCATCCTGCAGATCCCTGCAGACGGGGTTGAGGTCGACTGCTTCCTGGCATGGTACGAGTCGCGGCGGATGGGGCTGCGCTTCCAGTCGCCGTTCCGCGCGCTGACGGCGCGGCAGATGCGCAGCCTTCGCAGGCAGGATGCGCCGCGCGGGCCGCGTCTGCATTCCATCGCGCGGCTGACGCAGGACGGCCAGGCCGGGGAGCGCGTCGGCGATCCCTCGAATGACCGGAGCGAAAGCACGGACGCGCGAAGCCTGCGCGATACGGCAAGCAATGTCATTTCCTTCCCCCTCTGGCGCCGGACATGAGCGGCTTGCTGCAGGGCGGCACGCCCATTGCATCGTACCTGGCCCATCTTGAAGGCAATCGACGGATGAGCACCAAGCCAGTGACCTTCGGCAAGCGAAAGACCCCCCCTGCGCCGCGCGGTCCGAAGCGCCAGGCGCCGGCCGCCGCGCCGGCCGAGGAGCAGCGCATCATGCAACGCCGGCGCACCATCAAGCGCGCGGTGATCCGCTACAACGACGGCCTCATGTCGTGCGAGTGCCGCGTGCTCGACATCTCGCCGGAAGGCGTGCGGCTTTCCTTCGCCGACGACCGGCCCCTGCCGCACCGCTTCACGCTGACCATCGATCTGGACGGGACCGAGGCCGAATGCGCGCTGGCCTGGTACGATGCCCGGCAGATGGGCGCGGTCTTCATCGCGCCGCCGCGCCATGTCACGCCGAGCCGCCTGCAGACGCTTCAGCCGTCGGAGGCCGTCCACGTCTCCACACGCCATGTTGTGCGGCGTGACCTTCTGGCACGCGACGGAAAGGCGCCGGCCGGGCTGGCCGCCGAACTCCCCGAGGCGGGCGCGGACCGCGTGGTCGGGCTTTCGGTCATGCGCCGGAGAGCATGACCCGCCGCTCGTCGCTCTCCAGCCGGCCGTCGACGAGGTGCAGCCGCCGGTCCATGCGGTCGGCGAGACCGATATCGTGCGTCACCGCGAGCACGGTCTTGCCGTGCGCGTGGACAAGCTGGTCGAGGATCTGGAACACCTGCTCGGAGCTTTTCGAATCGAGGCTGCCGGTCGGTTCGTCGGCGAGCACGATGGGCGGGTCGTTGGCGAGCGCACGGGCGACCGCGACGCGCTGGCGCTGGCCGCCGGAGAGCTGATCGGGCCGCTTGTCGACGTGGCCGACGAGACCGAGGCTCTCCAGAAGCTCGCCCGCACGCGCGCGCATCTGGCGCCGCGAGAGACGTCCCAGGCGGCGCATGGGGATCTCCACGTTCTCGCGCACCGTGAACTCCGGCAGCAGGAAGTGGAACTGGAAGACGAAGCCCAGGGTCGAGAGGCGCAGCGCGGCGCGCGCATCCTCCGTGAGGGCCGAGACGTCCTCGCCCGCGATCCGCAAGGAGCCCGAGGTGGGCCGGTCGAGCAGCCCGAGGAGATAGAGCAGCGACGACTTGCCGGACCCCGACGGGCCGGTGATCGCCACGAACTCCCGCGCACCGACGGTGACCGAGATGTCCTTGACCAGCGTCACGGGCACCACGGCGGGCAGGATGCGGGTCAGGTGCTCCGCCTCGATCAGCGCGCTCATGAGGCCCCCCGGATGATGTCGACCGGGTTGAGGCGGGCGGCCTTGCGGGCGGGAAGATAGCCGGCGATGCCCGCGGACAGCAGCGCGAAGCCCGACGCGATGGCATAGTGCCACGGGCTCCAGGCGAGCGGCAGGCGCGACATCTCCGATCCCATGCCGCGCAATTCGAACGTGATCTGCGCAAGCACGAGACAGAGGCCGAAACCGAGCGCCCAGCCCGCCACCGATCCGACGGCGCCGATGGCGATCCCCTCCATGAGGAAAAGGCGGCGCATGTCGGCCTCCCGGAAGCCGAGAGACTTCAGGATGGCGATGTCGCGCGCCTTCTCGTGCGTGATGGTCGAGACGATGTTGAAGATGCCGAAGCCCGCGACCAGCAGGATGGCCGCGACGACCGTGTACATGATGGCGTTGCGGATCACGATGGCCTCGAGCAGGGATTCGTTCGCCTCCTCCCAGGAGACGGACTTGTAGCCGGTCTGCGCCTCGGCCCGGGCGGCGACGGCGCGCGCGGCCTCCGGATCCTTCAGCTTGATGCGGATCTCGTTGATGACGTTCGGCCGTTCCGAAAGGATCTGCGCGTTCTTCAGGAGCACATAGGCCTCCCCCTCGTCGCGCGCGGTGGAGCCGGTGTGGAAGAGGCCGACGATCTTCAGCCGCCGGACGAGGCCCGTGGAGGAGACGACGCTGACGGTGGTGCCCATCGCCGCGCCCAGCCGCTCCGCCATGCGGTCGCCGATGACGATGCTGTTGCCGCCGGCGGAAAGCGCGGAAAAGCTGCCCTGCACGAAGTCCTGCGCGACGGAGGAGACGCGCGCCTCCGCTTCCGGCTCGATCCCGAGGATGGCGGCGCCCACGTCGCGGCCGGAATAGCGCACCACGCCCTGGGTGCGCAGGCTGACCGCCATGTCGCCCGGCACCCAGGCGTCGAGCGCGGCGCGCACGGCCGCCGGGTTGCGGATGCCGCGGTCGTCGTCGCGCGGGCGCAGGCCGGAGAAGGCCGTGGCGCCGAACGCGGCCTCGGCGGGCTGGCGCGGCGGTTCGCGCGTTTCGTCGGTGATGCGGACGTGCGGCATGCTGTCGACGAGATTGGCGATCAGGTCGTCCTGCGAGCCCTGCATCAGCGCGGCCATGGCGACCGAGAAGCCGACGCCGAGACCGACGCCGAGGATCGCCACGAAGGATTGGCGCGCGCGGCCCGCGAGATGGGTGAAGGCGAGGTCGAGGAGGAGGCGCATCGGCGCTTACTCCCGCTCGCGGACGCGGGCGCCGCCGGCCAGCGCGTCCGGGTAGGGCACGATCACGCGCGCGCCGGGCGCGAGTCCGTCCAGCGCCTCGACCTGGCGGGTGCCGCGGATGCCCGGCGTGAAGCTGCGCCGGAGGGCGCGGCCGTCCTCCACCACAAAGACCGTGTCGCCGTCCACTGCGGCGGCGGGGACGAGCAGCGTGTCCTCCGAGGTGCCCACGACAACGTTCACGTCGACCGTCATGCCGATCATCAGCGGCGTTTCCGCGGGCAGGGCGAAGCGGACGCGGTAGGTCTTGGTAACGGGATCGCCCTTGGGCGTGATGCTCTCGACCGTGGCGTCGAGCGCGCGGCCGGGGAAGGCGTCGGAACTGAGCAGCGTGCGCTGGCCGGGACGGATGCGGGGAATGTCCTCCTCATTGACGTCGGCGACGACCTGAAGAGGGCGGAGTTGGCCGACCCAGAAGAGCACGTCGCCGGGCTCCGCGATCTCGCCGACCTCGCCGTCCTGGCGCAGCACGACACCGTCGAGGGGCGCGCGCAGGACGAAGTTGTCGAGCCGCGCACGCTGTCCGGCGATGGCGGCCTCGACCTGGGTCAGTTCGCTCTCCGCCCGCTCGAGATCCTGGCGGGAGGTGACGTTGCGGGCTGCGAGGTTGCGGTAGCGCTCGACCTCCTGGCGGGCGAGCAGGCTGCGGGCGGTCAGTTCCTCCAGCGTGGCCTGCGCCTCGCTGTCGTCGAGGCGGGCAAGCTCGTCGCCGGCCTCGACCTCGCGGCCCTCGCAGTCGCAGACGGACACGATGCGCTCGCGCACGAGCGGCGTCACCTTGGACCAGGTCACGGGCTCCACCACGCCGGTCGCATAGACGATCTCCGCGGCGTCGCCGCGCGTCACGGGCTGCGTCGCGACCGCCACCGGGCGCTGGGTGTAGAGCCACGCCGCGCCCGCGGCCGCGAGCAGGGCGAGGATCAGCAGGACGGGCTTGAGCAGACGCAAGGGGAACCTCTTTCGGCCGGGTTCGGGGTGTGTGGC
>JAJLJT010000045.1:0-5249 GCA_033844555.1 Alphaproteobacteria bacterium
TGCTCGACCATCAGCACGGTGAGCCCCATGTCCTTCTGCATGTCCTCGATCCAGAAGGCCATGTCCTGCGTCTCCTCGACCGAGAGGCCGGAGGCGGGCTCGTCGAGCAGGATCAGCTTCGGGCGCAGCGCCAGCGCGCGCGCGATCTCCACGACCTTGCGCACGCCATAGGGCAGGCCGGCGATCAGCTTGTTGCGGTAGGGCTGAAGCTCGAGGAAGTCGATGACCTCCTCGACGATGCGGCGGTCCTCGACCTCCGCGCGCCGGACCGCGGGCAGGAATAGCACGTCCTGCCACCAGGCCGTGCGCCGCGCCGTGTGGCGCCCGACCAGCAGGTTCGCAAGGACGGTCGAATGGTCGAACAGCTCGATGTTCTGGAAGGTCCGCGCGATGCCCAAGGGCGCGATCTCGTGCGCCTGCAGCCGCGTGATGTCGCGCCCGTCGAACACGATCTGGCCCGCGCTCGGCTCGTAGAAGCGCGAGATCAGGTTGAAGATGGTGGACTTGCCCGCCCCGTTCGGGCCGACGATGGTGAAGACCTCGCCCGCCTCCACGTCGAAGGACACCCCGTCGACCGCCTTCACCCCGCCGAAGTGCACGGCGAGATCGCGCACCTGGAGCAGGCTCATCGCATCCGCTCCGTCTTCAGGTAGGACTTCTGGCGGCGGAACATGTCCTTGCGGTAGAGCGGGAAGATCTGGAACCAGGTCTTGATCTTCAGCCAGCGCCCGTAGATGCCGCGCGGCTCGTAGATCATGAACAGCACGATCAGCGCGGCGAAGAGCGCGGTGTCGAGGCCGGGATAGGCGGAAAGGTCGAGGATGCCGCGCGTGCTCAGCACGTCGTTGAGGATCGAGATCGCCTGCGGCAGCAACCCGACCACGATGGCGCCAAGGAACGCCCCCTGGATGAAGCCGAGCCCCCCGATCACCACCTGCAGCACCAGGGTGATGGAGATCAGGATCAGGAAGCTCTCATAGTTCACGAACTGCACGAAATGGGCATAGAGCGCGCCCGCGATCCCGGTCATGGCGCAGGACAGGCCGAAGGCGAGCGTCTTCGTGCGGGCCACGTTCACGCCCAGCGCGCGGGCCGAAATCTCCGAATCCCGGACGGCGAGGAAAGACCGGCCCGTGGGCGAGCGCATCACGTTCACATAGCCGAGCGTCACCACGACCGTGACGGCGAGGCAGAGGTAGTAGAAAGCCTCCGCCGTGCCGTAGCGGTCGATCTTCATGCCGAAGAGGTCGATGGCCGGGGCGGAGACGCCGATCACGCCGCCGGTGATCGGCTCCAGCATGATCGCGATGTCCTCGACGATGACGCTCAAGGCCAGCGTGGCGATGGCGAGGTAGATGCCGCTCATGCGCAGGATCGGCATCGCGACCAGCGCGCCGATGACGCCCGTCGTCAGCGCCGACAGGGGCAGCGCCGCGAGAAAGGGGATGCCCGCCTCCATGTAGGCGATGTTGGAGAAGGCGCCGACCGCGAGGAAGGCCGCGTGGCCGAGGCTCACCTGGCCCGTGTGCCCGGCGAGGATCATCAGACCCATGCCCGCGACCGACCAGATCAGGATGGCCGTCGCCTCGCCCAGGTAATAGGTGCCGAGCAGCCACGGCAGCGCGACCATGAGCGCCAGCAGCGCCGCATAGCGCAGCATGGCGGCCCGGTCCTCGAAAAGCCGGATGTCGGTCAGGTAGCTGTCCTTGAAGAGCACCTTCATCGCGCGTCAGACCTTCTTCTGCCGGACTTGCGCGAAGAGGCCGTGCGGGCGCGTGATCAGCACCACCAGCATGATCGCGTAGGGCGCGACCTGCGCCGTGCCCGCGGGCGCGAAGCGGGCGGCGAACGGCTCCACGATGCCGATCAGAAGCCCGCCCAGCAGCGCGCCCGGCAGGCTGCCGAAGCCGCCGATGACGGCTGCCGCGAACGCCTTGATGCCGAGCAGGCCGACCGAGGGGTCGATGGCGCCCTTGGCCGCGAACATCGCGCCCGCCACCGCCGAGACGACGCCCGACAGGCCCCAGACGACCGAGTTCACGGTCTTGACCGGGATGCCCATGTAATAGGCCGCCATCTGGTTCTGCGAGGACGCCTGCATGGCGACGCCCAGCTTTGTGCGCGCGAAGAAGAGCCAGAGCACGCCGGTCAGCAGCATGGTCGCGGCGATGGTCCACACGTCGGCCCAGGCGATGATGACGCCCGCCACCTCGACCTGCTGGCCCGCGAAGGAGGTTTGCAGCGAGACGGGATCGTGTCCCCAGATCACGCCCGCCACGAAGCGCAGCACGAAGCCCAGCGCAATGGTGAGGATGACCATGGCGAACTGCGGCTGGCCGAAGATGCCGCGCAGCACGAAGCGGTCGAGCAGATAGCCGAAGACGCCCATCACCGCGCCGGCGCACACGATGCCGAGCAGGAAGGGCAAATCCGCTCCCTCGGCGTTCACGAAGCTGATGGCGAGGAAGGCGCCCAGCATCATGAAGTCGCCCTGGGCGAAATTGACCGCCTCGCTCGCCTTGTAGATCAGGACGAAGCCGAGGGCCACGAGCCCATAGATACACCCGTTCGAAATGCCGCCCACGAGGAGCTGCAGCACTTCCATCGACCCCTGTCCTCCCCTGCGGCGGCGCACTGCCGTCCAGGCCCTGTTCGCGAAGCGGTCTTGTCGCCGTCTTCCTGCCAGCAGAGGAGATAGTTCCGCGCGCGTCCCGTCAAGCGCCGTCTCGCGCCTGGCGCTGCGTAAGCATCCGCATTGCCTTTCAGATTCGCGGGGTCGCGGGCTGTCAGTCCTGGGTCAGCGGCGCGGGTTCGGGGACGCCGTAGCGGTCGAGCAAAGGCCGCATCCGCGGGAGTATCTCGGGGTGCAGCGCGATGCCGCGCGCCGCCTGCTCCGCGAACAGCGCCTGCGCACGGTCGCCCGGCACGCGCACCGGATGCGCGGGGTCCATCGGCGCGCTGGCGCGGGCGCGGGCGGCGAGCCAGCCCGTCTCGCGCGCGAAGGCGTCTGCGCCGGCGAAGCCCCCCGGGTCGAGCAGATGCAGGAATACCTGGTTTCCGGCGGCGGGATCGGGGTCGGAGCGTCCGCGCCCGGCGAGGCCGGAGGTCAGCGCCTCCACCAGCAGCGACAGCGCGAAGCCCTTGTAGCCCTGGTCGAGGCCGCCCATGGGTAGGATCGCGCCCGGCGGGTCCGTGTAGACCGCCTCCGGGTCGTCGGTTGCGCGGCCTTCGTTGTCGACCAGCCAGCGGCCCGGCAGGGACGCGCCCTCGCGCCGCGCCCGTTCGATCCGGCGATTGGCGACGGCTGCGGTGCTGGTGTCGAACAGGACCGGCCCGCCGTCCGCCGGGATGCCCGCCGCGATGGGGTTGGTGGAGACGAGCGGCTCCCGCCCGCCGAAGGGGGCGACGGCGGCGTTGCGCGGTGCCGACGCGGCGACGAGGGTCAGCGCACCGGCCAGCGCGCCGCGCCGGGCATAGACGGCGAGGCAGGAGATGTTGCGCGTGCCCCGCACGGCGACGGTGACGCTGGCGTGGGTCTTCAGGCGGGCGAGCCCGGTCTCCAGCGCCTCCAGCATCACCGGCTGGCCGGAGAGACCGCCGCCGTCGAGCAGCAGCGTCGCGCCGCCGTCCTTCAGCACCTCGGGAGCGCCGGAGGTGCGCGTCCGTCCCGTCTCGATATCCGCCACATAGGCCGGGACGAACTGCAGCCCGTGCGTGGCGAAGCCCAGCATGTCGGCCTCGACCAGCACGTCGGCGACCGCGCGGGCGTGGCCCGCGTCGAGGCCCGCGCGCGCGAACAGGGCCTGCGCACAGGCGGCGAGGTCTTCGGCGCGGTAGCGGGCGGTCATCGCGCCTCAGCCCTTCTGCGCATAGGGCGGCGGCTTGTAATAGGGCGGGTAGGGACCGATGGCGGTCATGTCCACCTCGACGAGCGTCGGGCCGGGGTGATCGAGCGCCTGCCGCAGCGCGCCCTCGAGCTGATCGACCGCGCTCACGCGCCCGAACGGGATGCCCGCAAGCTCCGCGAGGCCTTCGAGGCTCGGCGCCTTCAGGTCGCCGAAGAAGTGCCGCCCGCCGTAGAGCGCATCCTGGATGTGCTTGATGACGCCATAGCCCTTGTCGTTCATCACCACGATGGCGACCTGGACGTTCTCCTGCACGGCGGTCCACAGCTCTCCCACATTGAGGAAGAAGCCGCCGTCCCCGGTCATCACCACGGTCTTGCGCCCCTCGGCCGCGAAGGCCGCGCCGATACCCATGGCGAGGCCCGGCCCGATCGCCGCCCCGATGGGATAGACGTTCTGGCCGGGCTCCTTGAGCGGCAGCAGCCGGTTTCCCCAGGTCGTGTTGTTGAGCGTCACGTCGCGCACCCACAGCGCGTCCGGCCCCATCGCGCGGGCGAAGGCGTCCGGCACGTCGCGATAGGGGCCGAGCGTGTCGCTGAACGTCGCCACGATGCGGGTCTTGAGGTCTGCGATCTCCGCCCGGTAGCCGTCCTCGACCGCGAGCCGCCCCTCCAGCCGGTCGGCGAGTGCGGAAAGCGCCGCCCCCGCCTCGCCCGTGTGGAACAGGTCCGTCGTGTAGGTGCGCCCGCGCGCGGCGGGGTCGATGTCGATCTGCACACGGGTCGCGGGAAGCTTCATGGAGAGGTCGCGCGTCTCGTGCCCGCGCAGCCGCCCGCCCGCGACGACCATCATGTCGACGGTCTCGTAGAACGCCTCCACCACGGGGCCTGCGTGGAAGGCGCCGAGCATCATCGGGTGCGTCTCCGGGATGACCGCGCGGCCCGCGCCGCTCGTCACCACCGCGACGCCCATGTCCGCCAGCCGTTCGACAGCGGCGCGCGCGTGCCGCGCGCCATTTCCGCACCACAGCAGCGGGCGCTTCGCCCCGGCCACCGCGTCGGCCAGCCGGTCGAGCGAGCCCGCGTCGCCCGCCCACGCCGGCGGGATCGGCAGCACGAGGCCTTCGAGGTCTGCCGGCCGGTCGATCCGGGTGCGCTGGATGTCGATGGGGATCTCGACGGAAACGGGCCCCATGGGCGGGGTCAGCGCCGCCGTCGCCGCCTCGATCAGCGTGCCGAGCGCCTCCTCCGCCGAGCGCACGCGAAACGCCGTCTTGGAGACGGAGGCGAGCATGCCGAGCTGGTCCGGCACGTCGTGCACCGCGCCGTGGCCCGTGTCGATGTCGGCGGTCTGCGTCTGGCCCGTCACGTGCAGCAGCGGCGCGCCGCCGAAGCGCGCCTCGAC
>JAJLJT010000046.1:0-5938 GCA_033844555.1 Alphaproteobacteria bacterium
CTCGTCGCCAGCTCGGGATCGTTCATGACCTCGTCGGGGGTGCCGATGGCCATGGCGTGCCCCTCGTCGAGGAAGTAGACGACGTCGCAGAGTTCCTTGATGACGTCGAGGTTGTGCTCGATGATGCAGATCGTCTTGCCGTTCTCCGCGAGCTTGCGGATGACGGGGAAGATTTCCTGGAGCGTCGTGCGGTCGAGACCCGAAAGCGGCTCGTCGAACAGCAGCACCTCCGCCCCCGTCGCCAGCAGGCGGGCGACGACCAGCAGCTTCTCCTCCGCATAGGACAGGTTTTCCGCCGTCTCGTGCGCCTTGGCGTCGAGGCCCACGAACCGCAGGATCTCCATGGCGCGGGCGGCGTTCTCATGCTCCTCCGCGCGCACCGCCCAGGGCCGGAAATAGACGTTCGCCAGGTTGTCGCCCGACTGGCCGGGCAGCGCGACGATCACGTTCTCGATCACCGTCATCTTGGTGAAGAGCCGCAGGTCCTGGAAGGACCGGGCGACCCCGCTTCCGACGACCTGGTGGGGCTTCAGGTTCTCCACCTTGCGCCCGCGCAGCTCGATCTCGCCGCCGGTGGGCTTGAGGAAGCCCGTGAGCAGGTTGAACGCCGTCGTCTTGCCCGCCCCGTTCGGACCGATCAGGCCGGTGATCCAGCCGCTCTTCAGCTCGATGGAGAGATGCGAGACCGCGGTGATGCCGCCAAAGGTCTTCTTCAGGTCGGTGCCGCGCATCACGACCTCGCCCTTCTGCGCGCTGCCGCCGCGGAAGGTCTCGCCCTCGCGCGCGGGCTTCAGGTCCTCGCCGGAGAGGTCGACCGTCATGGCCGCGAGACCGCGCGGTTCGGGCAGCATGCCCTCGGGCCGGAAGCGCAGGATGAGCACGAGCACCACGCCGTACATGACGAGCCGCATCTTGTCGGCGATGTCGACCGGCATGTCGATGAACTTCAGAAGCTCCGGCAGGATGACCAGGATCGCCGCGCCCAGCACCGAGCCCCAGAGATTTCCCGTGCCGCCGAGGATCACCATGGCGAGGATGTAGATGGTCTCGTCGATGGTGAAGCTGTCGGCGCCCACATAGGAGAAGTAGCGCGCGAACATCCAGCCCGCGATGGCCGCGAGGCTCGCCGACACGGCGAAGACCGAGACCTTCATGTAAAGGATGTTCTTGCCCACGGCCTGGGCCGCGCTCTCGTTCTCGCGCATCGCCCTCAGCGCGCGCCCGAACGGGGAGCGGGCAAGCCGCATCGCCACCCAGAAGCAGAAGACCGCCATGACCACCGCGAGGATCAGGAACTTGCCGGGCGAGTCGAAGCCGAAGCCGAAGAGTTCGAGCTTGGGCACGCCGCTGATCCCGTCGGTGCCGCCGGTCACTTCCTTCCAGTTGATGAAGACCTCGATGGCGATGATCTGGAGCGCGAGCGACACGACCACGAGGTACTCGCCCGCGACCCTCAGCGCCGGCAGCGCGATCAGCACGCCGATGAAGCCCGCGACCACGATCGACAGCAGCAGCGGCAGCGGGAACGGCAGGCCGAGCGTCGTCGTCGCGATGGCCGTCGCATAGGCGCCGAAGGCGTAGAACGCCGCGTGCGACAGCGCGAACAGCCCCGCGAAGCCGATCAGCAGATTGAACGATGTGGCGAGGATTGCGTAGAAGCAGACCATCACCAGGATGTGCAGAAGATAGTCCATGGTCCGCCCCTCAGGTCCGGTTGGTGCCGAACAGCCCCTGCGGGCGCAGCATGATCATCAGGAACAGCACGACGAAGGCGATGGAGTTCTGCCATTCGGTCGGGATCTGCCAGAGGCCGAGGCTCTCCACGAGGCCGAGGACGAAGCCGCCCACCGCCGCCCCCTTCAGCGAGCCGATGCCGCCGATGAAGACCGCGACGAAGCCCATGAACACGGCCGCGAAACCCATGTGCGTGCTGCCGCCGTCCTTCAGCAGGATCAGCATGGCCGGCACCGCCGAGATGGCCGAGCCGATGACGAACACGAGGATCGTGATGCGGAAGGTGTCGATGCCGATGACGCGCGCCATCTCCGCATTGTCGGTCATGGCGAGGATCGCCTTGCCGTAGCGGGTGTGGCGCAGGAACGCGAACAGCGCGAGGCCGAGGATGACGAAGCTCGCCACCTGCCAGACATGGATCTCCGTGAAGAACAGCGGGCCGACGAGGAAGATCTCGTAGCTCAGGTCGTCCACCACCCGGACACCCGACCCGAAGACGATCCCCACCATGTTCTCGATCACGATGTAGAGGCCGAGCGAGGCGATCAGCGGCACGAGGTGCGGCGCGTTGTTCAGCTCGAGCGGGCGGTAGACCACGAGGTAGCTGAGCACGCCCAGAACCACCGCCGCGCCGATGGCGGCGGCGAAGCCAAGGACGACCGGCAGGCCCATCGCGCCGGACACGAACCAGCCGCAATAGGCGGCGACCGTGAACACCGGGCCATAGGCGAAGTGCACGATGCGCGTCGTGGCGAAGATCAGTCCGAAGCTCACCCCCAGAAGCGCGTAATGGCTTCCGTTGATGAACCCGTTGACGAGTAGCTGGAGCAGAAGATCCATGGGATTACGGCCTCGGTTGCGGGCAGGCCGGAGGGCGGCATGGCGCCGCCCTCCGGGTCTTCAGGCCCGTGCCCCAGGTGTCACTGGGCTTTGACGTACTTCTGGAAGACGGGCTTGCCGTCCTCCACCTTGAACAGCGCGACCGGCTTCGTCGCGACGCCGTTGTCCTGGTAGGTCATCGTGTCGCCGTAGACGCTGTCGAAGACCGGGTTTTCCCGGATCTCGGCGGCCAGCTTGTCGCCCTGGTAGTAGTCGCCGCCCTTGGCGCGCGCCCGGCGGATCGCCTCCGCCGCGACATAGACGGCCTCGTAGTAGTTGGCGGCATAGAACTCCGGCGCGGCGCCATAGCGCTGCTGGTAGCCGTCGGAGAACGACTTCGACCAGCCCGCCGACGGGGTGAAGTAGTCGGAGGTGTACTCATACCCCTCGATGAACTTGCCCGCCCCCTTGGCGATATCGTCGGTGTACTCGATGCCGATGATCGGCACCTGCATGCCGAACTCGCGCACGCGCTTGATGGCGAGGCCCGGATCCGGGCTGAACAGCCAGAGCGCCACCCAGTCCGGGTTGGACGCCCGGATCTTGGCCGCCTGCGTGTCGATGTTCGGCGCGCCGACGTCCATGAACTCGGTCGCGACGACGCTGCCGCCCAGGTTCTTCCAATAGGGCTCGACGCCCGCGATCACGCTCTCGCCCGCGTCCGTCTTCCAGGCGAGCTGCGCCATCTTCTTCAGGCCGAGATCGTTGGCCCGCGCCGCTGCCGCACGGCCGAGGTCGGACGCCAGCGAGCGGTTGTGGAACAGGTACTTCGACGCGCCCACGAGTGCCGTGCTCACGCCGCCCCCGTTGAGCAGCAGGATGCCCTTCTCGTCGGCGATCGGCGCGATGGCCAGCGTCGGCGGCGAGAACGAGGTCAGCACGACCTGCACGTCATAGAGGTTCATCAGGCGGTTCATGGCCGCGACGCCTTCCTTGGCGACGCCGCTCTTGTGGTCCTCGATCACCGCTTCCAGCTTGATGCCGTCGATACCGCCCTTGGCGTTGATCTCCTCGACGGCCTGCAGGATGCCCTGGCTCATGACCTTGCCGTACCAGTCGGCCTTGCCGCTCATGGCCAGGATCGCGCCGATCCGGAACACCTCCGGGTCCTTCGGCGCATCGGCGGCGTGCGCCGCGCCCCCGACGGCCATGAGGCCGGCGGCGAGCCATGTCATCAACTTGCGCTTCATGCGTCTCCTCCTCCTTCTTGCGTCTGCGGGCGCGGTCGGGTCAGACCGCGGCCGTCCGGTCCGGGGCGTTCAGCCGCCCCTTGTCTGTCGTGTCCGCCTGGCGGCTGGCCGCCGGTGCGGAAGGCTGTCGTGCGCCGCGCGCGGGCCAGGTCCAGGGCCGGGACGCCGTCCCGCCCTCCCCGGACGCACGCGACGTGAGAAAGCTCGCAACCGCCTCGTAGGCGTCGTCGACCGCGTCGCCAATCCGGCGCACGTCGCGGCAGTCGCCGATCTCGGCCACGGCGAGACCGCGCGCGGCAAGCGCGGCGGCGAAGTCCGACTGTGCCCCCCGCCCCTGCGCGACGAGCACCTGAACTGCCGGGATGTGCGCCTCCGCGCCGTCTTCCCCCGCGACGCGGACCCCGTCGGGCAGGATTTCCAGCATCCGGCAACCCGCACGCACCTCGATCAGCGGGTTTTCGGCAATCCGCTTCAGAAGCTGGCGCCGGTAGATGAGTTGCGCGCGGCGCGCGAGCCGCTTCTCCGGCCCCGCCGTCACCAGCGTCACCCGGCGTCCTTGCGCGGCGGCATGTTCGGCGGCCTCGCAGCCCGTCTCGCCCCCGCCCCAGACGACAAGCGGGCCCTCGGCCAGCGCAACCTCCCCCGCGAGGACCTCGTAGGCCGGAACGACGTTCGGCAGGCCGAGCCCCGGCACGGGCGGGCGGCGGTCCGTCCCGCCGATCGCCACCACCGCAAGATCGGGCTGCATCTGTGCGACCATGTCCGGCGTCGCCTCCACACCGCAGCGCAGGGCGACCCGGCTTCGGGCCAGCTCTCCCGCGAGATGGTCACGGTACCACAGAAACTTGTCCTTGCCCGGCGGCATGCCCGAGACCGTCACGCCTGAGCCCGGTGCCGCGCGCCTCTCCAGCAGCGTCACGTCCATCCCCGCCGCGTCCAGCATCAGCGCCGCCTGGATACCGCCGGGCCCGGCGCCTACTACCACGGCGCGCAGCCCCTCGGCCCGCGAGGACAGGGGATCGGGCTCGCCCTCGCGGCCTGCCCGCGGGTTCTCCGCGCAGCCCACGGGCACGTCGGCCATCAGCCGGTCGATGCACCAGTTGCAGGAGGTGCAGGGGCGGATCTCGCCGGCCCGTCCGTCCCGCGCCTTCTCCGGCCATTGCGGATCGACCAGCAGCGCGCGGCCCAGCGCGACGAGGTCGCAGTCGCCCGCGGCAATCGCCTGCTCGGCGACCTCCGGATGGCGGATCACGCCCACGCCGATCACGGGCACGCCCGCGGCCTCGCGGATCGCGCGGGCGAGCGGAAGCCGCCAGCCCTCCGCGTGGTTCACAGGATCGACGTTGCAGTCGAGCCGCTCCCCCGTCCCGGTCGAGACATGCAAGGCATCCGCCCCCGCCGCGACCAGATAGGGGGCGAGCCGCGCCGTATCCTCGATGCCGAGACCGCCCTCCACATATTCCGCCGCCGAAAGGCGATAGATCACCGGCCGCCCGCCAGCCGCGGCCTTCACCGCCGCGATCACCTCGCACGGGAAGCGCAGGCGGCGCGCCTCGTCCCCACCATAGATGTCGGTGCGCCGGTTGCTGTGCGGCGACAGGAACTGGCCGAGCAGGTAGCCATGCGCGCCGTGCAGTTCGATGGCATCGTAGCCCGCCTCGACCGCGCGCGCGGCGGCGGCCGCGAACTTGCCGACCAGGCCTGCGATCTCCGGCACCGTCAGTTCCCGCGGCTCCACCCGGAACGACCGGCAGGGAATGGCCGAGGGGGCGACCGGCTGCACCCCGCCCGTGTGCTTCAGGAGCGTCTGCCGCCCGGCGTGATGGATCTGCAGGCAGGCCTTCGAACCCGCGGCATGGATCGCATCCACGAGACGCCGGTGTCCCGCGATCAGATCGTCGCTGTCGAGGCTCAGTTGCGGGCTTGCGCCCAGGCCCGCCGGGCGGTCGACGCAGGTGAACTCGACCGTGACGAGCCCCGCCCCGCCCGCGGCGCGCGCCGCGTAATAGGCGATCATCCGGTCGGTGACGCTTCCGTCCGGGCCGGACATGTTGGTTTCCATCGGGGCCATGACGATGCGATTGGCGAGCGCGAGGCTGCCAAGACGAAACGGCGAGAAGAGCGCCGGAAACGCG
>JAJLJT010000047.1:0-11923 GCA_033844555.1 Alphaproteobacteria bacterium
TTCCAGACGACGAAGTGCGCCGACTGCAACCGCTTCACCTTCCCACCCAAGCCCTTCTGCCCGCACTGCTGGTCGAAGGCGCACGCCTGGGAGGCGCTGTCGGGCCGGGGCACGCTCTACTCCCGCACCGTGATCCACGCCGCGCCCAAGGTCTTCGCGGACCAGGCGCCGATCCATGTCGGCATCGTCGATCTGGAGGAGGGGTTGCGCATCTGCTGCGCGCTGGTGGAGGACGACGGCCCCATCCCCCTCGACGCCCCCGTCGAGATCGTGGTCCTCGCCCACACCGACGGGCCGCTGTTCGCCGCCCGCGCCCGGACCTGAGCGGGCGGGCGCGAGCGCCGCTCAATCCTCCGCGCCGCCTGCCCCACGCGCCGTCCGGTCCGCGTCATAGGCGTGGATCAGCCCGCCGATTCCGCTTTCCCCGTGCCCCATCTCCAGCACCCGGGCGTAGGTCGCCAGCAGGTGGTCGAGCACCGGCAGCTTCAGCCCCCGCTCCGCCGCCAGCGCACGGGCGATCCCCAGGTCCTTGAGGATCGTGCGCGTGTGGCCGAACAGGTCGCCCGACGCCATGCGCGGCATGTAGGCCTGGAGGAGCGGGCTGTCCGCCCACCCGCCCTTCAGCGCGTGCGGCAATTTCTCCACGTCGAGACCGAAGGCGCGCGCCAGTGTCAGCGCCTCCGCGACACCCGCGAGCGTGCTCGCCGAGATCATCTGGTTGCACGCCTTCGTCGCCTGGCCGCACCCCGCCGGACCCATGTGCGTGACATGGCCTGCGAACGCGGCCAGCAGGGGCCGGACCTTCTCCACGTCCGCCGCCTCCCCGCCCGCCATGACGGCCAGCGTTCCGGCCCGCGCACCGGCCGGCCCGCCCGATACGGGCGCATCCACCCATCCCATGCCGGTCCGCTCCTTCAGCCGCGCAGCCATCGCGCGCGTGCGGCCCGGATCGACGGTCGAGAGATCGACGAGAACCCGCCCCGCCCCGGCGCGCCCCACGCCCTCCGCGATGCCGGAGGGGCCGAAGACGACCTCCTCCACCGCATCGGTGTCGGTCACGCACAGGAAGACCGTTCCGCAGTCGCGGGCCAGCGCGGCCGCATCGTCCGCAAGGGCCGCGCCCGCCTCGCGCGCGGGCTGCAGGCGCGCCGCGCTGCGTCCCCAGACGCCCAGGGACACGCCGGCCTCCAGCAGCCGCCCGGCCATGGGCCAGCCGATCGCGCCGAGGCCGATGAAACCCGCTTGGCGCATTGGCGACCTTCCCTCCGGCGGGCTCAGTTCATCATCGTGTCGGGCAGGAACAGCACGACCTCGGGGAACAGGACGAGGATCGCGACGATCACCACCTCGCCCACGAGGAAGGGCGCGACGCCCCGGAACACCTGCTCCAGCGGAATGTCCGGCCGGACCCCGTGCACGACATAGCAATTGAGGCCCACCGGCGGCGTGATCAGGCCGATCTCGATCATCTTCACGACCAGAACGCCGAACCAGATCGGATCGTAGCCGAGCGCGATGATCGCCGGATAGATCACCGGCAGCGTCAGGATCAGCATGCCGAGCCCGTCGAGCACCATCCCCATCACGAGATAGAGCAGGATCACCCCCATCAGGATCACCCAGGGCGCGACCTCCAGGTGCAGCACCGCGTCCGTGACCATCGCCGGCATGCCGGTGAACGCGAGGAAGCGCACGAATACCAGCACGCCCCAGATCACCATGAAGATCATCGCCGTCGTCTTGACGGTCTCGAGCAGGCCCGCCTTCAGCTCGACCAGCCGCATGCCCCGCGTGGCGGCGATGGACAGGATGATCGCGGTGCCGACCGCGGCCGATTCCGTCGGCGTCATCCAGCCGAAATAGACCCCGCCCAGGATCACGCCGACGACCGCGAGAATGCCCCACACCTGCGTCAGCGACTTCAGCTTCTCGATCATCCGCACCGGTTCGAGGCTGGGCGCCAGCGACGGGTTGCGCTTCACCACGATGGTGATGACGACCATGTAGATCGCCATCGAGATGATGCCCGGAATGATGCCCGCGAGCAGCAGCCGGCCGATCGATTCCTCCACCAGGATGCCGTAGATCACCAGGATCGCGCTCGGCGGGATCAGGGCGGCGAGCGTGCCGCCCACGGCCACCACGCCCGCGGCCAGCGCCCGGTCGTAGCCGCGCTGCTCCATCTCCGGCACGGCGAGGCGCGTGAACACCGCCGCCGTCGCCGTGCTCGCGCCCGACACCGCGGAGAAGCCCGCGCTCGCGAAGATGGTCGCCGTGGCGAGCCCGCCCGGGGCGCGGCCGAGCCACAGCCGCGCCGCCTGGAACGCGCCCCGCGTGATGCCCGCGTGCAGCGCCAGGAAGCCGATGGCGATGAACAGCGGCAGCACGCTCAGCTCGTAGGACGTCGAGGTCGCGTGCGGCACGATGCCGGAAAGCCCGATGGCCGTGTCGATCCCGCGCATGTACCAGAGGCCGCCGATGCCGATGACGGCGGCGGCGAACGCGACCGGCACGCCGATCACGATCAGCGCGACCAGCAGGCCCACGCCGATGAAGCCCAGCGTCACGGGGTCCATGTGCCGTCCCCCTTGGGCTCGTCGGCCGCGCCGTGACCGTGATCGCTCACCGGGATCACCAGCGGGTCCGTGTCCGGGTTCACGGCCACCCGGACCGCGTCGAGGATCTGCAGGACGAGGCGCGCCGAGAGCACCGCGAACGACACCGGCACCAGCAGCGTGCTGATCCAGGTCGGAATGTCGATCTCCGCCGTGCTGCCGCCGATCTGCCAGGCCCGCAGGAAATGGTTCCAGCTCCCCTGCATCAGGATGAGTGCGACGAACAGGCAGACGAGCAGCGACACCGCTTCCGCGACCCAGCGCGGGCGTCCCGACATCGCGCCGATCAGCAGCGTCATCCGGACGTTTCCGAGGGTCGCCTGGCAGTAGGAGACGCCGAACAGCGCGACCGCGACCATGGTCTGCTCGATGATGTCGAGATAGCCGTGGATCGGGGCGTTGAAGAGGCCCCGCCCGACGATCTCGGCGCAGCCCGCGAGCATGATGACGAGGACGAAGGCCCCCGACACCAGGGCGCCCCCGATCTCGAGGCGCAGGAGACCCTCGTGCAAGGCCTGAAGCGGGTGCCGCATGGGGCGTGGTCCCTTGTGCTCGAGCCGCGGGAATAACGCTGGCGCGCGGTAGCCTCGTGCCGGCCGCGGCCCTCTCCAGCGCCGGCGTGGACGCCAGCGGTGGGATGCGGATCCGGGGGTGCGTGCCGGGGCGGACCTTTCGGGGCCCGCCCCCGCAGCACTGGTCCTCAGCTTCCCTGCGCGCTCTTGGCCTCGGCCAGGATGAAGTCGAGCAGCTCCTGCCCCGGCAGCCCTTGCTCGGAGCGGGCCTTCGCCCAGTTCTCCCAGCTCTGCTTGGCAACCCGGTCGATGATCTGCTGGCGGACCTCCGCCGGATAGCTGACCGGCGTCAGGCCCGCCTCCTTGAAGGCCGCGAGGTTCTTCGCGTCGATCTCGACGTTCTTCTCCCGCTGTTCCTTGTAGGCGGTGGGCTTCACCCGCTCGATCAGGTCCTTGTACTGCTGCGGCAGCGCGTCCCACGCCTGCTGGCTGACCGCCACCGGGCAGGTGGTGGAGCCGAGCGCGAGGTCCGCCGTGTACCAGTCGGAGATCTCGTGCAGGCGGTAGGCCGCGAAGGCATAGGTGAACGGGAACGCCAGCCCGTCGATCACGCCCCGCTCCAGCGACTGGTAGGTTTCCGGCGCAGGCAGCGTCGTCGTCACCGCGCCCAGCGAGCGCAGCACGTCGCCCATGCCGCCCGCGGCATGCAGGCGCAGCCCTTCCCAGTCCTTCATCTCGCGCGGCGGCTCGCCCTTGCCCATGACCTCGTAGCCGGGCATCAGGGCGGAGATCAGCGGCCGCGCGTTCCAGTTCGCGAACTCCTGCTGCACGACCGGGTGCTGGAAATAGGCCTCGTGCACCTTCGCGCGCGCTTCCATGTCGAAGATCGGCATGAAGGCGAGGTCGAGGCCGGTCAGCGCCGGCGTCTTGCCCGGATGATAGACCGGGCAGAACATCGCCGCCTCGAACGCGCCGATCTTCAGGCCGTCGAGGTTCTCGGCCGGCTTCGACAGCACGCCGCCGTACTGGATCGAGATCTCGAAATTGCCGCCCGTCGCGTCGGAGACGTGCTTGGCCAGCGACTCGATCCCCTCGGTGATGCCGCGCCGCTTGCCCCATGCGGACAGCAGCCACTTGACCTTCGGCCCCTCGACCTCGGCAGCATGCGCGCCCGCGATGCTGCCGACGCTTGCTGCGAAGCCCCCGAGAGCCATGACGGCTGCCACGCCGCAGGCCACCGCCAGTCGTGAACGCCTGGTGATCCTCATGTCGGTCCTCCCCTCGTTCGGCGCCGTCCTGTTGAGCGAGCGCTACGCGACACGGCGCCGGTTCTTGATTGATTGTTCATTCACTCTACCGCAAGCAGGTGACCCTTCCAAGCGTTTTTCCGGTTGGGCACGCCGGTGCCGCGCCGGGCGGTTGCGGCGCCCTCGCGCGCGGCGGGCCTTCGCCTGAACGAAGGTTCACAGCCCCGCGGCGCCCCGCGCTCCCGTCGCCGGCCGCCCCCCATGCGTCTTTCCATGCCGCCCGCGCCCCAGGCACGGGCATCTGGCCCCCGCACCTGGCCCCCGCATCTGGCCCCCGCACCTGGCCTCTTCGCGCCGTCCCCTCGCGTCGCCCCTTCGCGGGGCCGCGCCCCGCCCTTGGGGTTCACGATCCGGCGATGTTCCTGCCCCCTATTTTCAGCGTGACTAAAACTTGCGATCTGCACAGACTAAGGACCGAGCCACAGGACGCCGGTGCGTCCATCCTGTCGAAGAAGGCCATTGCGACCATGACTCCCGACACTGGCGCGCCCCGCAGCGTGTGGTGCGAAACCGCCCCGCCCGCCGCGCCCGCCCCGCCCCTCGCTTCGGACCTCCGGGTAACCGCAGCCATCGTCGGGGCCGGCTACACCGGCCTGTCCACGGCTCACCACCTCGCGGCGCGCGGGATCGATTGCGTCGTGCTCGACGCGCGCCAGCCCGGCTGGGGGGCCAGCGGGCGCAACGGCGGCATGCTCGTCCCCCGGCCCAAGAAACCGCTCGTCGCAATCGAGGCGCATTGGGGCCGGGACGAGGCCCTGCGCCAGCGCCGCCTGCTGCACGAGGCGATCGGCGCGGTCTCCGCCCTCGTGGCGGACCACGGCCTCGACTGCGATTTCGCGCAGGACGGCTACCTCGCCGCCGCCCACACGCCCGCCGCGCTCGCCGCGCTTCGGGCGGAGGTCGAGTGGATCTCCGGCGTCGGGGGCGAGACGGGCGTGCGCCTGCTGTCGCGCGACGCGATCGCCGGGGAACTCGGCGGCGGCCATTATCACGGTGGATACCTCGATCCGCTGGGCGCGCGCATCCAGCCTCTCGCCTACAGCCGCGGGCTGGCCGCGTCGCTCGCCGCGCGGGGCGTCCCGGTTTACGGAGACAGCCCCGTGACCGCCATGCACGCGGCGGAGGGGGGTATTTCGCTCCGGACGGCGCACGCCACCGTGACGGCGGCGCAGGTCGTCCTTGCAACCAATGGCTACACCCCTCCCGGCCTCTTCCCCGGGCGGCCGGAGCGGCGGATCGTCGCCGTCTCCTCCTCGGCGGTGGCGACCGCGCCCCTGCCCGGAAACCTGATCGGCCGCATCCTGCAGCGCGGGCGGACCATGTCCGACACGAAGCACCTGCTGAACTGGGTGCGGCTTTCGCCCGACAACCGGGTCGTGTTCGGCGGCCGCGGCGACATCACCGGGCGGCGCGACGACGCGGCCAGCTATCGCGGCATCGAGAGCGCGCTCCATGCCCTCTATCCCGATCTGGCGGGCGTGCCGGTCACGCACCGCTGGTCGGGCCTCGTCGCGGTCACCGCCGACCACTGGCACCACCTCGGCAGCCTCGCGCCGCGCGTGCATTTCGCCATGGGATACGGCGGCCGGGGGGTCGCGATGTCGACGCTGATGGGCCGCTACCTGGCGGGACTGGTCGCGGGCGAGAGATGCGACCTGGGCCCCGTGACGGCGGCGTTTCCGCCGGTGCCCTTTCACGCCTTCCGGGTGCCCGGCATGAAGCTGACCGCCGCCTGGTACCAGGTCAAGGACCGGCTGGGGATCTAGCGTCCCGGCCCCGCGCGCCTCACGTCCGTCCAGCCGCCATCCGCCGCCGAGGCGACGATGGCCTCCAGCGCCGCAACGCCTTCCACCGCCTCCTCGGGCGTGACGGGATAGTCCGCGCGCCCCCGGATCGCCGCGGCGAAGGCTTCCAGTTCCGCCCGTTCCAGGTCCGTCGCGGGATAGCGGGTTTCCGTGACGGGCCCGTCGATGGGGGCGTGGATCAGCCGCTCGTGGCCGTCCGCCATCGCCCAGCCCTTCGACCCGAACAGTTGCACGCGCCACGTCGGCGCCGTCGTCGTGAGCGTCGTCAGCACGCCGATCGCGCCGCAGCGGAACCGCAGCGACACCATCGTGGTGTCGTCCTGCGCGATCTGGAGGACGCGGCGCGTCGACAGCGTCTGCGCGGCCTCCACCGGCCCCAGCAGGTCGATCATCGCGTCGAGCACATGCACGCCCATCGGCGTCATGCCGCCCGCCGGCGCTTCCTGCGGCGAGGCGCGCCACATCTCCGGGCTGTAGCGGTAGGCGAAGCTGCCGGAGAAATTGCCCTCGACCGCCTGCAGCGTGCCGAGCGCGCCCGACCGCGCCAGCTCGCGCATCCGCTGCATGGCCGGAGCGAAGCGGCGGTTGAACCCGACCGCCGCGAGCAGCCCGCGCGCCGCCGCCGCGTCCATGATCCGCGCCGCCCCCGTCCGGGTCAGCGCGAGCGGCTTCTCCACCAGCACCGGCAAGCCCGCCTCCAGCACGCAGAGCGCCTGCGCCTCGTGCTGGCTGTGCGGCGTCGCCAGCACGAAGCCGTCGGCCGCGCCCTCTCCCAGCGCCTCCTCCAGGCCCGGGAAGAGCGTGAGCCCGTTCGCCTGCGCGAAGGCGCGCACCGGCGCCTCCCGGCGGACGACCGCGCCCGTGAAGCGCACGTCCGCGCTCACGCCCTGGACCGAGCGGACGAGCGTCTGCCCCCACCGCCCCAGTCCGGCGAGGATCAGGCGCACCGGCTCTTCCGTGTCATCGGTCATGGCGCCTCACATCAGGCTCGGCAGATAGAGCGATATCTGCGGGAACAGGATCAGCAGGCCCAGCGTGATGAGATCGGCGACGATGAACCACATCACGCCCCGGAAGATCGCCGACAGGCTCACCGCGTTGCCCAGCGCGCTCTTGATCACATAGACGTTCAGGCCCACCGGCGGCGTGACCAGCCCGATTTCCAGCAGCTTGATCACGATGATGCCAAACCACACCAGGTTGATGTCCGCGCCGCTCACCAGCGGCAGCATGATCGGCAGCGTCAGCAGCATGATGCCGATGGAATCGATGAACATCCCCAGCAACAGGTAGACCAGCGCCACCTGCAGCAGGATGAGGATCTGGTTGTCGGTCACCGACAGCATCGCCGCCGACAGCTGGTCGGGAACGCCGCTCAGCGCCATGAAGCGCATGAACAGGACCGCGCCGATCGCGATCACGAAGATGGCGGTGGAGCTGATCGCGGTCTCGACGATCGCCTGGCGGATGCCTTCCCAGCTCGCCGTGCCCCGGATCACCGCCAGCAGAAGCGCCAGCACCGCGCCGACCGCGCCTGCCTCGGTCGGCGTGAACAGGCCGACGAAGATGCCGCCCAGCACGCCCAGCACGAGGACAGGCAGCATCCACAGTTCCCGGAACGCCTGCATCATCTCCTCGCGCGACGGGCGCTCGTCGAGCGGCGGCGCGAGCGAGGGTTTCAGCTTCACGCGGACCATGATCATCGCCGCGAACATCACCGCCGACAGAAGGCCCGGCAGGAAGCCCGCCATGAACAGCTCGCCGATCGAGACCTGCGCGAAGATGCCGAAGATCACCAGCAGGATCGACGGCGGAATGAGCGAGCCGAGCGTCCCCGCGCTCGCGATCACGCCGCAGGCGAGGCCGGGCTCGTAGCGGTAGCGCAGCATCTCCGGCACCGCGATCCGCGCCATCGCGGCGGAGGTGGCGACGCTCGATCCCGATGCCGCCGCGAACAGCGCGCAGGCGCCGACGCTGGAGACCGCGAGCCCTCCCGGCACCGGCCCGAAGACGACGCGCATCGCCTTGTAGAGGCCGTCGGTCAGGCCCGCGCGCGACGCCACGAACCCCATGAGCAGGAACATCGGGATCGCCGACAGCGACCAGTCGCCCAGGAAGTTGAACGGCACCGCCGAGAGGATGCCCCAGGCGGCGCGGCTGGAGGTGAGCACCGCGATCCCCACGAAGGAGACCGAGCCGAGCGCCACGGCGATGGGCACCCGCACGGCGAGCAGGAGCAGCAGCACCCCCAGCCCGATGAAGCCGATCTCGACGTTAGACATCCCCGTGCGATCCGTTCCTAGTCGACATCGGCGGTCGAGTCCTTGTTTGCAGGGTCCTCCAGCGGCCGCAGGAAGACGCGCGCGACATTCAGCAGCGCGACGAGGACCAGCAGCGCGAAACTCACCGGAAGGACATAGCGGGCGGGCCAGATCTCGATCTGGGCGGCGCCCATCACCATTTCGCGCGTCGCGGTCGCCTTAAGGGCGTCGAGCCAGCTCTGGTAGGCGAAGATCGAGAAGAACACCGACGTCAGCAGGCCGGAGAAGACATAGCAGACCCGCTGTCCGAACGGCGACAGGCGGCCGTAGAAGAGTTCGACCGTGATGTGTTCGTCGCGGCGTTCGAGGTAGCCCGCCGGAAACACGATCGCCGCGACCATGTAGTAGAACGCCACGATCTCCAGCGTGCCCGGAATCGGGCTGTTGAAGACGACGCGCGCGGTGACGTCGGCGACCACGTGAACCGTCATCAGCGCCAGCGCGACGCCCGCGAAGACCATGGTCAGGTCGGTCGCGCGCCGCAGGATGCGGCTCATCGCCCGGAACGGCCCGGGCAGCGCCTTGGCGTGGCTCGGCATCGTCGGTCGGCCTCTCCGGCTACGGTGGGGTGGACGCTCTCACAATGGACCGGGCCGCCTCGGGCGTAAACGCCGGAGACGGCCCGGAACGTGCCTGGCCTCAGAGGCCGTAGCTGGCGGCGTCGACCTTGTCGTAGATCTCCGACATCACAAGCGCCCGGACCGCCTCGACGTCGGTCGTGTCGACGTTCTTCAGCAGCCCTTCCCACTTCGCGACAAGTTCCATGTACCTGTCGATGTACTTCTGGGCGTCGTCGATGCCGTACTTGGTCTTGGCCAGTTCGACCAGCGCCTTGGCGTCCTGCTCGACGAAGGCGGCGTGCGCGGCCAGCAGGTCCGGCGCCGGCTGCACGAACGTCACGCCCTTTTCCGCCTTCGCCTGGGCGATGACGGCCTCGGTCTCGCGCGTGTATTCCACGCCCGTCTTGGCGATCGCCCACGCCATCTGCTCATAGAGCGTCTTGCGCTGCTCGACCGACAGGCCGCGCCAGAAGTCCATGTTGTAGGCCCAGTGGAAGCCCGAGTAATAGACCCCCAGCGGCAGGTCGAGGACATGGTCGGCCACGTCCCAGAAGCTGCGGCTCTTCAGGCCCTCGGCCGGGTTCACGCCGCAGTCGATCGTGCCGCGGTCGAGGCCGGTGTAGATCTCGCTCGACGGCACGTTGACCGAGACCGCGCCCATGGCGGTGGCCCAGCGGTCCCAGATCGCGCCCGGCATCCGCAGCCGCTTGCCCTTCACGTCGGCGAGCGTTTCGAGCTTCGTGTTGCACTGGAGCACATAGGGAAGCGTCGAATATCCGCCGCCATAGACGACGCCGTTCGCCTTCCACTCCTCTTCCAGCTCCGGCATGGTGAAGCTGATCTCGGTCGAAGCGAGCGCCGTCACGAACTAGTCCGTGGAGACGAACGACAGTTCCGAGATGAGATTGTGCCGCGGGATCTTGTCGGGCGTGTAGGTGCCCGCGTGGTAGCCGACCTGCGCGATGCCGTCGGCGACCCCCTCCATCGAGGCGCGCGGCGGGATCAGCACGCCGCCCGTGTAGACCTTGAAACTGATGTCGCCGTCGGTCGCCTCGGCCACGCGCTTGGCGAACTCCGTGTAGGCGAACTTGGTCAGCGTCAGCTCGGGGCCAAAGAAGATGTTGGCCGCGTATTCCTCCGAATGCGCCGTGCCCGCGGCGCTTGCCGCAAGCAGGGCGCCGCAGAGTGCAACTCCCAGACCTCGTGTTCTCATGTCCTCGTCTCCCGTTGCGAAAGCATCCGTTCTTGTCCGTTGCGGCGCCGGACCTTGCCGGCCGGCACCGGATGCGCGCGCCCGGGCCTCCTCTCCCGGGCGCTGGCCGGTCAGCCCCCCGCGGGACGGCTGCCGGAAGCCTCCTCCGCCGCGCGGCGCGCCCGCTCGCGGCGATAGAGCCACCATCCGTACTGCGGCGACCATTTCTCGAACTGCGGATCGGCGCCCAGCGCCTGCGCCGCGTGCAGCGCCCATTGCGGATTGTTGAGCGACTCCCGCCCGATCGCGATCAGGTCGGCGCGCCCCTCGCGCAGGATCTGCTCGGCGTGCGCGGGGTCGGTGATCAGCCCCACCGCCATGGTCGGAATGCCAGCCTCGTGGCGGATCCTGTCCGCGTAGGGGA
Organism: Alphaproteobacteria bacterium; assembly: GCA_033844555.1. Taxonomy (GTDB): domain Bacteria; phylum Pseudomonadota; class Alphaproteobacteria; order Futianiales; family Futianiaceae; genus Futiania. Next base: position 10,737 of record JAJLJT010000047.1, read on the forward strand.
CCTGGAAGCCCGGCTCGCGCGGGATGATCGCGGGCGTCGCGCGCTGCGTGAGGCCGCCCGACGAGCAGTCGATGACGTCGACCCCGTGCCTGGCCAGGACGCGCGAGAGCACCACCGAGTCCTCGATCGTCCAGCCGCCCTCGATCCCGTCGACGCACGAGAGGCGGTAGTAGAGCGGCTTGTCCGACGGCCATTCGCTGCGCACCGCGTCCGCCACCTCGACCGCGAAGCGCATCCTGTTCTCCAGGCTGCCGCCGTAGTCGTCCGTCCGTTCGTTGGCGAGCGGCGAGAGGAAGCAATGGATCAGGTAGCCGTGCGCCCCGTGGATATCGAGAACCTCGAAACCCGCCTCGCGCACGCGCCGCGTCGCCTGCGCGAACAGGTCGAGCACACGGCCGATGCCCGCCCGGTCCAGCGGTTCGGGCACGTGCCAGCCCGGGTTGGCCGGCGTTGCCGTCGAGGAGACCGTCTGCCACGGCGCCTCGCCGCGCGCCTTCTCATCCTCGTCCGTCAGCGGCAGATAGCCGTGCCATGGGCGGCTCATGCTCGCCTTGCGGCCCGCGTGGATCAGCTGCGCGCCCGGGACCGAGCCATGCGCCGCCATGCCCTCTGCCAGGCGCGCGAGGCCCGGGACATGTTCGTCCGACCAGACGCCGAGGTCGGCGTGGGTCAGGCGCGCGATCGGCTCGACGGCCAGCGCTTCGGTGAAGATCAGCCCCGCGCCGCCCACGGCCATCTTGGTCAGGTGGACGAAGTGCCAGTCCTTGACCTTGCCGTCGGGATCGGCGGCGTACTGCTGCATCGGCGAGATGACGACGCGATTGGGCAGGGTGACGCCCCGGTGCGTGAACGTCTCGAACAGCCGGACCGGCGCTGCCGTACTCGCCTCATGCATGAAACCCCATCCCCTCGCCTGCCGCGCGATACGCTTTCCCGAGAGTTTGCCCTTCACGTCGCGTCATAATCAATCCCGAATTTTAGCCTGATTAAATTCTTATATCCCGCATGAACCTTCACATCATTGTTCTGTATGACTTTTTGAGTTTCCTTCGGGACTGCCGATCCTCAAACCAGTTGCCATACGCGCCCCAATTCAAGCATCATTGAAAAAATTCAGGCTGGCCGCCAAGGCCGGGACGAGAGAGGGGATCACGGGGATGCCGACCACTCAGACCATCGGCGACGCG
>JAJLJT010000048.1:0-4666 GCA_033844555.1 Alphaproteobacteria bacterium
ATGGAGACCCACGTCGCGCGGGAGTTGCCGGACCTCGTCGCGGCGCACTTCCCGCTCGACATGGGCAGGCAGGGCATCACCGGGCATTCCATGGGCGGGCACGGGGCGCTGACGCTCGCCCTGCGCAATACGGGCCGCTACCGCTCGGTCTCGGCGTTCGCGCCGATCACGGCGCCGGGACGCGTCGCCTGGGGGCAGAAGGCACTGCGGGCCTATCTCGGCGACGACAAGGCGGCATGGCGCGCGCACGACACGGTCGCGCTGATCGAGGACGGCCACCGCCTCGACGAGATCCTCGTGGACCAGGGGACGGCGGACCAGTTCCTCGACAGCGGGCTGAAGCCGGAACTGCTGGCGGAGGCGTGCCGGACGGCGGGCATTCCGCTGACGCTCACCCTGCGGGAGGGGTACGACCACTCCTATTTCTTCGTCGCGACCTTCATGGAAGCGCACGTCGCCTGGGCGGCCGCCCGGCTCAAGGCCTGAGCCGGCCCGGGCCGGACCGCCCCTCCCCGCCCGTCAGAGCGGGATGTTGTCGTGCTTCTTCGGCGGGTTGGTCAGGTCCTTCGTGCGCAGCATGGCAAGCGCGCGGGCAAGCCGGCGCCGCGTCGAGTGCGGCATGATCACCTCGTCGACGAAGCCGCGGGCCGCGGCAACGAAGGGATTGGCGAAGCGGTCCTCGTACTCCTTCGTCTTCTCGGCGATCTTCTCCGCGTCGCCGAGGTCGGAGCGGTAGAGGATCTCGACCGCGCCCTTCGCGCCCATCACCGCGATCTGCGCCGTCGGCCAGGCGTAGTTCACGTCGCCGCGCAGGTGCTTGGAACTCATGACGTCATAGGCGCCGCCATAGGCCTTGCGCGTGATGACCGTCACCTTGGGCACCGTCGCCTCGGCATAGGCGAACAGGAGCTTCGCCCCGTGCTTGATGATGCCGCCATATTCCTGCGTCGTGCCGGGCAGGAAGCCCGGAACGTCGACGAAGGTCACGACGGGGATGTTGAAGGCGTCGCAGAAGCGCACGAAGCGCGCCGCCTTGCGGGAGGAATCGATGTCGAGGCAGCCCGCGAGCACCATCGGCTGGTTGGCGACGAAGCCCACCGTCGCCCCCTCGATCCTGCCGAAACCGGTGATGATGTTCCGGGCGAAGGCTTCCTGCACCTCGAAGAAATCGTACTCGTCCACGACCTTCAGGATCAGCTCCTTCATGTCGTAGGGCTTGTTCGGATTGTCGGGGATGAGCGTGTCGAGGCTCATCTCCACGCGGTCGGCCGGGTCGTCGGTCGGACGCACCGGCGGCTTCTCGCGGTTCGACAGCGGCAGCAGGTCGATCATCCGGCGCGTCTGGATCAGCGCCTCCACGTCGTTCTCATAGGCGCCGTCGGCGACGGAAGACTTCGACGTATGCGTGCTGGCGCCGCCCAGTTCCTCCGCGGTGACGACCTCGTTCGTCACGGTCTTCACGACGTCGGGGCCGGTGACGAACATGTAGCTGGAATCCTTCACCATGAAGATGAAGTCGGTCATGGCGGGCGAATAGACCGCGCCGCCCGCGCACGGCCCCATGATGACGGAGATCTGCGGAATGACGCCGGAGGCGAGCACGTTCTTCAGGAACACGTCGGCATAGCCCGCAAGGCTCATCACGCCTTCCTGGATGCGCGCGCCGCCGCTGTCGTTCAGGCCGATCACGGGCGCGCCGACCTTCACGGCCATGTCCATGATCTTGCAGATCTTCTGGGCGTGCACCTCGGACAGGGAACCGCCGAAGACCGTGAAATCCTGGCTGAAGACGAAGACCTTGCGCCCGTTCACCGTGCCCCAGCCGGTCACGACGCTGTCGCCGGAGAAGCGCTGGTCGGCCATGCCGAAGTTCGTCTCCCGGTGTTCGACGAACATGTCGTATTCCTCGAACGAACCTTCGTCGAGCAGCACCTCGACCCGCTCCCGCGCGGTCAGCTTGCCCTTGGCGTGCTGCGCGTCGATCCGCTTCTGGCCGCCGCCGAGCCGGGCCTGCGCGCGCTTGCGCTCCAGTTCGTCGAGAATGTGCTGCATGGTCCTCGTCACCCCATTCTTGTTGATCGGCCCGGGAGGCGCTCCCCTTCCGCCCTTATAGCGAGCCGCCGGGACGCGACCAAGGCCAACCTTCGGGCAAGCGCCATGCGCGCGGCGCCCGCTGCCCCGCGGACTTCCGGAAGGCGAATTTCCATGGTATCTTGAAAGGTCAGGAGGCGGTCTTGTCGATGTATAGCGAATATCAACCATAATAGTTCACAGTCGACAGGAACGACGAGCCGCGCGGACAGACCCGTGCACATGGGTTTAGCCGCCGAAACGGGACGAGGACTGGCATGGCGCCGCCGGTGAGCGAGGACGGACGCGGAGGGCTGAACCCGGGCGAACGCGCGCTCGGGCCGCTGGACTCCGACCTGCGCGCCCGCGCCGACCGTGACTTCGTGCTGGCGCTTCAGGACGCCCCCGCGGGCATCTGGCCCGGCGCTGGCTTGACCCCGCCCGCGGGCGCCCGCTCGGTCCACGCGCTCGGGCCCGGCACGGTGCAGACCCTGAACCCCGTCGATGCAAATCCGCCCGCGCTCGTGGCTGAGGTGGACGAGCAGGTACGCGCGGCCGTCGGCCAACGGATCGCGGCCCTGCCCGACGATACGCAGGCCGCCCTGAACGTGGGAAGCGGCGTGCCGGCGCGGGCCGACGCGTCGGGCCGCATCGACCTGTCGGGCGCGGACTGGGCGGCGGTCGACTGGCCGAACCTGCCGCTCGGCGCGGTCGACCGGGACGCGCTGAGCCCCGCGCAAGCGGCCGAGTTCGATGCGTTCGCGGGAATCCGGATGGCGAGCGACATCGTGCGCACGGTCTCGCTCAACGGTGCGGACCTGACGATCTCGGCGGAGGACGGGGCGCGCCTGACGCTCAATCCGCGCGCCGACGACCGGCAGGGGCGGATCGTCGACCTCGAGCCGGAACGTGGCAACGGCGGCGGTTGGGTCGAGGCGCAGCGGCGGCTGTGGGGCGGCGCGCCGGAGGCATGGAACGCGGCCGTGCTGGCCGCCCTTCCGGAGGACGAGACACCGCAGGCCGGGCCGAACGGTCTCTTCCTGCCGCCCGACGGCTTCCCGGGGTTTCCCGCGGGCCTGAGCGCGGCGGAGCGCGAGGACGCCCTGCGCCGGATCTTCAACCTGTAGGGCGGCGGCGGGATCAGCCTGCGTCGAGCAGATCGAGCAGGCGCCCCGCGGTCTCCATCTCGGCGCGGCGGCGGGCGGCGCGCGCCTCGGCCTCCGCGTCGCGGCCCCAGAGCCCGGCCTGCCAATCCTCGTCGAGCGTGGAGAGCGTCCACGCCTGCTCCCACCCGATCCGGCGATGGATCACGGCGAGCCCCAGGACGAAGGAGCCGGTGATCGTCACGAATGCGTGCAACGCGGCGATGCGCGCGGCGTCGAGCGGCTCCAGCAGCGCGCGGGCGCGCGTTCCGGTCCCATCCGGCTGGGCCACCGGCATCACGCCCTCGGTCAGCGTCAGGCGAAGCCCGTGCACCTCCCGCGCCCAGTCAAGCAGCGGGTCCCAGGCGGCGCGCTGACGGGCCACCAGTTCCTCCGGGCTTTCGGCGCGGTAGCAGAGCAGGTCGCTCCCGGCATAGCCCGCGAGATCGGCCAGCACCGCGTCCCGCTCCGGCTCCACGCGGTCGAGCGCGCTGTTGAGCGCGCGCGTGAGCGGCATGGTGGCGGGCTTCACCTCCTCGCCCTGCCCTTCCCACTCGGCCACGACGGCATCGGCCAGGGCGCGCGCGGGCGCAACCAATGTGCGGCGCGCGGGCGTCTTCACCTCGCGCCCGTCGAGCAGGATGCGCCAGCCGCCGCCCTCGGCGGGTTCGGCGCGGACGGTCTTGTAAAAACGCTTCATGGCGCGGCCTTCTCCCCGTCGAACAGGGCGGCGACATAGGGCGCAAGCGCCTCGAACCCGTCGAGCACGACGTGCGCGCCCGCATCGCGCAATTCGTCCGCCGGGTGGTAGCCCCAGGCGACGCCGATGGCGTGCGCGCCCGCGGCCCGCGCCATCTCGATATCGTAGGTCGTGTCGCCGATCATCACGGTGGTCTCGGGCGCCGCGCCGGCCTCCGCCATCGCGGTGACGATCATGGAGGGGTGCGGCTTGGAGGGGTGCGTGTCGGCGGTCTGAAGCGTCACGAACCGCTCCCTCAGCCCGTGCAGCGCAAGCACGGCGTCGAGACCGCGGCGCGACTTGCCCGTGGCGACGCCCAGCAGGTGGCCCGCGGCGTCGAGCGCCTCGACCGCCGCGCGCGCGCCGGGGAACAAGGGCTCCTGCAACTGGCCCGACAGGCGCAGGGTGCGGAAGCCGTCGCGATAGGCGGTGGCGACGGGGCCGATGTGGCGCGGCTCCGCCCCCGGCATCAGGGCCATCACCGCCTCCTCGATGGAAAGGCCGACGATGCGGCGCACCGCCTCCGCCCCCGGCGAAGGGTGGCCGTGGCGGGCGAAAGCGTTCTCCATGCACGCGACGATCACGTGCTGGCTGTCGATCAGGGTGCCGTCGCAGTCGAACAGCACGAGGGGGTTGGGCCGGGTCATGCGGTGTCGATATCTCCTGCGCCGGGCTCGTCCTCGTCGAAGCCCAGAAGGTTCCAGGACTGCCGCAT
>JAJLJT010000049.1:0-5923 GCA_033844555.1 Alphaproteobacteria bacterium
CACGTAGAAGGCCACGAGATCGGGCGCGCCCGCCGGAAAGGCGAGCCGCGCGCGGCCAGCGCTCACGCCAGCCTCGGCCGCCGCGGCCCGCAAGGTCGCATCGCTCCAGCCGTCGAAGCCAGCATGGGCCAAGGCTGCGGCAAGAATCGCGCGCTTCACGTCAAGATGCGGATCGGTCATCGACTCTCCTCCCCCGGGTTCGGGGTCTCTCGTTGATCGGAACACTAGGCCGCCGGAGGCGCGAGGAAAAGTGGCGGATTGCCCCTCCCGCCCCGCACGCAGCATGTGGACAGGGCGTTCCGCCTTTGCTATAAGCCGCGCCCACGTACAGAAAGGCGGGTGAAGGAAACAACGTGCAAGTCATCGTTCGCGACAACAACGTCGACCAGGCTCTCAAGGCGCTGAAGAAGAAAATGCAGCGTGAGGGCATCTTCCGCGAGATGAAGCTCCGCAATCATTACGAGAAGCCGTCGGAAAAGCGGGCCCGTGAAAAGGCCGAGGCTGTCCGCCGGGCGCGGAAGCTGGCGCGGAAGCGGGCGCAGCGCGAAGGTCTGCTCTAAGGCCGGACCCGGCGCGCTCGCCGGAACGCTCCTTCACTGAAAACGTCAAAGGCCAGCTTGCGCTGGCCTTTTTCATTTTGTCATCCAATAGCGGTTTTCGCGCCTGGGCCACGTCAGGGCCCGGTGTGCGGCCCACCCGCTGGCGGACGATCAGGACCGCTTGCGGGCGGCTTCGTACGCGTCGATCGCCTCTTCAAGCTCGGTCAATTCCTCGCAGCCGCGTGGACAAACCTCTCCCAGCCGCGCAAGGTTCGCCCGCGCCTTCTCGGGCTCGTCCAGCATCAGGAACAGTTCGCCCTGGTATTCGAGGGCGCCCCTGTGCCCCGGATCGAGCGCCAGCGCCTTCTCGTAAGCCGGCCCCGCCGCGGCAAGATCGCCCGACTTCCGGTGCGCGTACCCCAGCAGGTTCCACGCGTCCGCATTGCCGGGATCCTTCGTGACGGCCGCCTGAAGTATAGGCACCGCGCTGCCATAGTCGCCCGCGTCCAGTTCGGCCTGTGCCGCCTGCATCTCCGCCGAGGCCGAGCTGTCCGCCGGGGCGCTGGACGTTCCTGCGGCCTCCAGCGGACCCGATGCCACCAGCGCCATCAGCGCTGCGCCGAACAGCATCGCCACCACCAGCCCGACCGCCGCCCAAAGCCTCAGCCCGGCATAATCCATCGAGTCTTTCATCCCACGCTCTCCCGCACGTCGCCGTCGGTTTACCGCGACCCTATACGCAAGACGCCGGGCCCTGGATCGCTCCGAGGCCCGGCGATGGCAGTGGCTGCGCGCTTCCGCCGCAGTCAGAGGTCGCGGACGATCTCCTCGACCATCTTCTTGGCGTCCGCGAACAGCATCATGGTGTTGTCGCGGAAGAACAGCTCGTTCTCCACGCCCGCATAGCCCGAACCCATGCCGCGTTTCACGAACAGGACCGTACGTGCCTTCTCGACGTCGAGAACCGGCATGCCGTAGATCGGCGAGGACTTGTCGGTCTTGGCCGCCGGGTTCGTGACGTCGTTCGCGCCGATGACGAAGGCCACGTCCGCGTCGGAGAACTCGGAATTGATGTCCTCCAGCTCGAACACCTCGTCATAGGGCACCTGCGCCTCGGCCAGCAGAACGTTCATATGGCCCGGCATCCGGCCCGCGACAGGGTGAATTGCGTACTTCACCTCGACGCCCGCCTCCTTCAGCTTGTCGGCCATCTCGCGCAGCGCGTGCTGGGCCTGCGCCACCGCCATGCCGTAGCCCGGCACGATGATGACCTTGGATGCGTTCTTCATGACGAAGGCCGCGTCTTCCGCCGAACCCTGCTTCACCGGGCGCTGCTCCACCTCGCCGGTGGCGGCCGCCGCCGTCTCGCCGCCGAAGCCGCCGAGGATGACGGAGAAGAAGGAGCGGTTCATGCCCTTGCACATGATGTAGCTGAGGATCGCGCCCGACGAGCCCACCAGCGCACCGGTGATGATCAGCGCCGTGTTCTCCAGCGTGAAGCCGATACCGGCCGCCGCCCACCCCGAATAGGAGTTGAGCATCGACACGACGACGGGCATGTCCGCACCGCCGATGGGAATGATGATCAGGACGCCGATCGCGAAGGCGAGGAGCGCCAGCAGCCAGAAGGCCAGCGCGCTGTCCGTCACCGTGAACCAGATGATCAGCACGACCAGCGCGATGCCGAGCGCGAGGTTGACCATGTGCTGGTTCGGGAAGGTGATCGGCTTGCCCGACATGCGCCCGTCGAGCTTCAGGAAGGCGATGATCGAACCCGAGAAGGTGATGGCGCCGATCGCCGCACCCAGCGCCATTTCGATCAGGCTCGCCGTCTTGATGTTGCCGAGCGTGCCGATGCCGAACGCCTCGGGCGCATAGAGCGCGGCCGCGGCCACGAACACCGCCGCCATGCCGACCAGCGAGTGGAAGGCCGCGACGAGCTGCGGCATCTTGGTCATGGGCACGTCGCGCGCGATCTTCGCGCCGATGCCGCCGCCGATCGCGATGCCGGCGACGATCAGCACCCAGGACGTGAGACCGGACGGCGCCGCCACGAACAGCGTCGTGACGATGGCGATCGCCATGCCGATCATGCCCATGCGGTTGCCCCGCTGCGAGGTCGTCGGATGCGACAGGCCGCGCAGCGCGAGAATGAACAGGACCCCCGATACCAGGTAGAGCAGGGCCGCGAGATTGGCTGACATGTCTCAGGTCCCCCTCAGGTCTTCTTCTTGTACATGGCCAGCATCCGCTGGGTGACGAGGAAGCCCCCGAAGATGTTCACGCTCGCCATGATGAGCGCGAGGAAGCCGAGGATCTTCGCGCCCCAGCCCGCGCTCTCGCTCGTCACGTCGCCGAGCGACACGCCCACAGCCAGCAGCGCACCGACGACGATCACCGAGGAGATCGCGTTGGTCACCGACATCAGCGGCGTGTGCAGCGCGGGCGTCACGCTCCACACCACGTAATAGCCGACGAAGATCGCCAGCACGAAGATCGCGATGCGAAAGATGAACGGGTCGATGCCGGTCGCGTGGCCCGCCGCGTCGGCGACGGCGCCCGCGGTACCCTCCATCGCCTGCGCCGTCTCGGCGGCCTGCGCGATGGCGGCGTCGAGCGCGTCGCGCGCCGCCCGGGCCTTCTCCAGTGCTGCGTTCAGGTCCTGCGCCATGGTTGTCCCCCCTGGCCTCAGTCGGATTTCGCGAAGGTCGGATGCACCACCGCGCCGTCACGGGCGATCAGGGTGCCCTTCACGATGTCGTCGTCCCAATCGATGGCGAGTGCGCCCTTCTCCTTGTCGATCATCGGCGTGAGGAAGTTGAGAAGGTTGCGCGCATAAAGCGCCGAGGCGTCGACCGCGATGCGGCCCGCCATGTTCGGATAACCGATGATCCGCACGCCGTGCGCCTCGACAATCTCGTCGGGCTTCGACAGGGGGCAATTGCCGCCCTGCTCCACCGCGAGATCGACGATGACCGAACCGGGGCGCATCGCCTTGACCATCTCCTCGGTAACGAGGACCGGCGCGGGGCGGCCGGGAATCAGCGCCGTCGTAATGACCATGTCCTGCTTGGTGACATGGCTCGCCACGAGTTCGGCCTGCTTCTTCCGGTACTCCTCGGACATCTCCTTGGCGTAGCCACCCGCGGTCTCGGCCTGCTTGAACTCCTCGTCCTCCACGGCGACGAACTTGGCGCCCAGCGATTCGACCTGCTCCTTCGCCGCCGGGCGAACGTCGGTCGCGCTGACGACGGCGCCGAGGCGGCGCGCCGTGGCGATCGCCTGCAGACCCGCGACGCCCGCGCCCATCACGAACGCCTTGGCCGGGGCAACCGTACCGGCGGCCGTCATCATCATCGGCATGGCCTTGTCGAACAGCGCTGCCGCCTCGACCACTGCGCGGTAGCCCGCGAGGTTCGCCTGGCTCGACAGCACGTCCATGGACTGCGCGCGCGTGATGCGCGGGATGAATTCCATCGCGAACACGGTGAGGCCCGCGTCGGCACAGGCCTTCATCGTGCCGGCGTCGTTGTAGGGATTGAGCAGGCAGGCGAGAACGGCGCCGGACTTGTAATCCTTCAGCTCCTTCTCCTGCGGACGGCGCACCTTCAGCACCACGTCCGCACCCGCGACGCAGGTCTTGTGCGTGCCGGCGATCTTGGCGCCGGCCTCCTCGTACAGCGCGTCGGAAATATGGGATCCCGCGCCGGCCCCCTTTTCCACCGACACCTCGGCGCCCAGACCGATGAACTTCTTCACGGTCTCAGGGGTCGCCGCAACACGGGGCTCCTTGTCCCGTGTTTCCTTCGGGATTGCGATTTTCATGGCCCCTCCCCGGCCGGCGGAAATACCTCCGCCGCGATTGCGAGCGCGACGGCGCGCTGTCGTCCCGTCAGAGCAGGAACAGCGCCATCAGGATTAACACGAGCGCAACGGAAATGGTTCCCCACTTCGTGAAGGTCACGAAGGCGGACCATGTCCGCTCATGTTCCGCCATGTCCATGTGCGCCCCCTCCTCGGTCTTCTTTGCCATGCCGTTCCGGTCCCGAACAATTACCCCGACGATGACATCGGAATAGCGAAACGCGCGCCACCCCGCAAGCGAACTGGTACGAACATCTCCCGATTTCGGGCGCTTATAGCGGATTTCCGGCAGGCTGCGGCAAGGGCACGTCCGCAGCCGCGAAAGCCCGCCGCTGGTTTTCCGCAAGCTGGCCCGTGTCGAAACCGGCGATCATCTCGTTGAACAGGCGGTGCCAGTTGAGCTCTGCCCCGAGGCGCAGAAAGACGGCCCCCAGGCCGATCGCGGCCCGGTCCATGAAGACGAACTCCCGCGGCGGGGTGATCTTGCCCAGCCTGCGCAAGCGGCCATGCACCTCCTGCGCTTCGGCGCGCCCGTATTGCCCGGGGCTCACGCCGTCGGCGATGGTGCGCACCCGGTCCTCCAGCATCGGCCCGTAGATGAAGCGGGCCCAGATGTTGAGCGCGTCGACCATCTCCACCGTCAGGTTGCGGAAGCCCCAGGTCTCGTAGGCGTGGACGGCCAGATCCCGGTCCCCGTCGCGCATGGCGCTGTAGAGGTCCACCACACCCCGCACAAACTCCGGCGGAAAGGTGCGGATGCAGCCGAAATCGAGCAGGTTGAGGCCGTTGTCGTCCCGCACCGTGTAATTGCCGAGATGCGGGTCGCCGTGGATCGCGCCGAAGCCGGAGAAGGGCCGCCACCACGCCTTGAACATGGCGAGCGCGATGCGGTTTCGCACCTCCTGTGGGGCGTCCGTGAAGTCCAGAACCGGCTTGCCATCCAGCCACTCCATGGTCAGCAGGCGGCCGGTCGACAGCTCCTCGACGGGCTCGGGCACGGTAACCTCGGGCACATCCGCCAGCATGAGGCGGTAAAGGCGCATATGGCGCCGCTCCAGGCCATAGTCGAGTTCCTCGCGCAGGCGCATGCCGATCTCCGCGCCGATCTGCGAGGGGTCGATCGCACCGTCCATCCGCCGGAAGATCGCGAGGATGACCGAGAGCTGGCGCAGATCCGCCTCCACGGCGGAGGCCATCTCGGGATACTGCAGCTTCACCGCGAGCGCGCGTCCGTCATGCGCGACGGCCCGGTGCACCTGGCCGAGCGATGCGGCCGCCACCGCATCGCGGCCGAATTCCGCGAAGCGGCTCTGCCAGTCGGGCCCAAGTTCTGCCGACATGCGCCTGCGCACGAACGGCCAGCCCATGGGCGGGGCGTTCGACTGCAGCGTGGCCAGTTCCCCGGCGTACTCGTCGGGCAGCGCCTCGGGGATGGTGGCCAGCAATTGCGCGACCTTCATCAGCGGACCCTTCAGGCCGCCCAAGGCCGCTGTCAGTTCGCTGGCATGGCGGCCGCGGTC
>JAJLJT010000050.1:0-1678 GCA_033844555.1 Alphaproteobacteria bacterium
GAGCGGCACTGGACGCGCCTGCTCACGCTCTTCTCCGAAACGCTGAAGGCCTGACCGCCCCTCGCGCTATTTCCGGGCGGCGAAGAAGGCCTTGATGGCGGCCTGCATCTCCGGCGTGCGGCCCGCGGCGTCCTGCAGGTCGCGCTCGGTGTCGAGCGCGTCGTCGAGGCCCACATCGCCCGCCTGCGCGATCAGCTTCTTGGTGCCTGCGACCGCATGCGGGGCGAGCGTGGCGAGCTTCTTCGCGATCGCATCGGCTTCCCCCGCGAGCGCTGCATCCTCCACCACCTTCCAGACGAGGCCCCAGTCGCACGCCTGCTCCGCCCCGATCCGGTCGCCCAGCAGCATCATGCCCGCCGCGCGCATCCGGCCCATCATCTGCGTGAGAAACAGCGTGTTGCCCGCGTCCGGCACCAGTGCGATGCCCACGAACGGCTCGTAGAAGAAGGCCGACTTCGCCGCCAGCACGATGTCGGCGGCGAGCGCGATGCCGACCGCGGCGCCCGCGCACGGGCCGTTGACCGCCGCGACGATGGGCAGGGGCGAGTGCCGCATCTGCCGGACCAGCGGGTTGAAATGCGCCTCCAGCACATGGCCGAGGTCGGGCGTCGTCCCCTCCGCGAGGGCCGCGAGGTCGTAGCCCGCGCCGAACGCGCGCCCCTCGCCCGTCAGGATCACCGCGCGCACGTCCGGGTCGTCCTCTGCGCGCGCCAAGGCGTGGCCGATCTGGTCGGCCGTCTCGTTGCGGAAGGCGTTGAGCTTGTCGGGCCGCGCGAGCGCGATGCGCGCGACCCCGTCCCCCGTCGCGTAGCTGATGTCGGAATAGCCGGTCATGCGCGCGTGCTCCCTCGTCGATTGGCTCGTCAGCTGGCGGTCTTGAGCCGCCATTCCAGTTGCGGAAGCCGGTCTACGCCGAAGAAGCCCTCCCCGTCGAGCACGAAGAAGGGTGCGCCGATGGCCCCGTCGGCTGCTGCCCGGTCCACGGCGGCGAACAGGCGGGCCTTGGCGTCCGCGCCCGTCATCCCCTCCGACACGAAGGCCCCGTCATGGCCGAGGGACGCCGCCACCTCCCGTACGACCGTTTCTTCCGAGATGTCGCGGCCATGCAGCATGTAGGCCTCGAACACCGCGCGGCCGAAGGCGCGCGCCGCCGCCACGTCCGTCTCCGCAATGGTGTGATAGAGCCGTGCGGGCAGGACGGAGGACACGGGGATCCGCTCCGGATGCCGGTAGGGCACTCCCAGGAACGCGGCCGAACGCACCATGTCCGCCATCAGGTAGGCGGTGCGCACGGGCGAGGCGAGCGGCGGGTGGATGCCTTGCGCCTTCAGCACCGCCCAGTTCGGCACCGGGTTCCAGACGATCTCGCGCCCGTGTCCGGCGGCGATCCGGTCGGCGGCGTCGAGCGCGAACCAGGAGTAGGGCGAGGCGAAGTCTAGGTGCAGGGTGATCGGGCTCGCCATGGTCAGAACCGGAACACGCCGTAGCCCGGATCGGCCGGCGGCGCGTTGAGCGCGGCGGAGATGGCGACGCCCAGCGCGTTGCGCGTGTCGACGGGATCGAGGATGCCGTCGTCCCACAGGTTCGAGGTGGAGTAATAGGCCGACAACTGCTCCTGGTAGGCCGCGCGCGTCTCCGCCCACAGGGCATCGATTACCGCCTGATCGACCTCCTCGCC
>JAJLJT010000051.1:0-10890 GCA_033844555.1 Alphaproteobacteria bacterium
GCCCTGCACGAACACAAGGTCCGCGACGTGGCCTCGCGCGGCGGGCGCTATCGCCGCCATGTCAACGGCAGCCTGATGGTCGAGCCGGTGGATGCGCACACCGCGCGCGGGCGGTGCTACCTGATGGCCTACAACGGCGTGCCGGGCGAACTGCCCGACATGGGCGACTGCGGCGTCTACGAGGACACCGTGACCAAGGGCGGCGACGGCGTCTGGCGGTTCAGCAGCCGCCTTCTGACCATGGACGGCACGACCTGGTCGCGGTCGTGAGCCCGGCGGAGGGAGGACAGGCGATGGACCTCTGGCGGATGAGCGCGCGCGAGATGGCCGCGGGTGTGGCGCAGGGCCGGTGGAGCGCGGCCGACCTGACGGAAGCGGCGCTCGCCCGGGCCCGCGCGGTCGACCCGGCCGTCAATGCGGTCTGCACGCTGAACCCCGACGCGCACAAGGACGCCGCGGCCATAGACGCCCGGCTGAAGTCCGGCGCCGCGGCGCGGCCGCTGGAAGGCGTCCCCTTCGTCATCAAGGACAATATCGAGACGCGCGGCCTGCGCACGACGTTCGGCTCTCTCACGCGCAAGGACAACGTGCCCGATGTCGACGGCATCTGCGTCGAACGGCTTTGCGCGGCGGGCGGGGTCCTGCTCGGCAAGGCCAACACGCCGGAGTTCGCCCACGACGTGGTCACCACCAACCGCATCTTCGGGCCGACCCGCAATCCGTGGGATCTGCGCCGCACGGCCGGGGGATCGAGCGGCGGCAGCGGCGCGGCGGTCGCTGCGGGGATCGTCCCGCTCGCCATCGGCACGGACCTCGGCGGCTCGATCCGCGTGCCAGCCGCCTACAACGGGATCGTCGGCCTGCGGACGGTGCCGGGCGGCGTGCCGATCTGGCCGGCGGAGTTCGCCTGGGACACGCTCACATCCCATGTCCACGGGCCGCTGACGCGCAGCGTGGGCGACACCTACCTGGCGATGTCGGTGCTGGCCGGGCCCGACCCGCGCGACCCGCGCTCGCTGCGTACGATCACGCCGGACTATGCGGCGTGCGCGGGCGTCCGCTCGCTTGCGGGCAAGCGGCTCGTCTGCGTGCGCGATTTCGCGGGCGCCGTGCCGACCGACCCCGCGGTGCTGGCGCAGATGGAAGCGGCCGTGCAGCGCCTCGCCGATCTTGGCGCGGAGGTCGTGTGGGAGGAGATCCCGCTCGACGGCCTGCGCGAGATCGTGGCCGGGACCCGTGCCTTCGGGATGATCGGGCGCTATGCCGCCATCGTCGAGGCGCATCGCGGCGAACTGATGGAGCAGCTCGTCAACCAGGTCGAAGGCTCCCTGAAGATGAGCCTTGCCGACGTGGTGGAGGCCGAACGCCAGCGCACCGTCTACTGGAACCGGATCCGCCCGTTCCTCACCGATTTCGACGCGATCGTGACGCCCGCGACGGGAACGCCCGCCTTCCGCCTCGACCAACCCTTGCCGGGAGAGGTTGGGGGCCGGCCGGTGGAGAAATTCTACGACACGCTGCTTGCGGCCTATGCCTTCACCGTGGTCGATGCCGCCGTCGCGGTCGTACCATCCGGCCCGACGCCCGAGGGACTCCCCACCGGCATCCAGATCGTCGGCGGACGCCTGTCGGAGGCCGCGGCGCTGGAGATCGCCGCCGCCTACGAGGCCGCGCATCCGGAGCTGTTCGTCCTGCCGGAGATCGACATGTCGGCACCCCTGTCCGGCGAGGTGCGGGCGACCACCGGCGGCTACACGATCCGCTAGGCACGCCCCCTATCGCGCGCGCAAGGCGTTCAGGGCGAAATCCACGATATGTGCGCGCCGTTCGTCGGCCGCGCCCTTGCTGCCCAGTTCCCGGCCGAAGCCGCGCGAGAGCGTGTGGTTGTTGGCGAAGTAGAAGAAGGCCATCCCGGCGATGGAGAGATAGACGTGAAACGCGTCGAGACCGCGCCGGAACACCCCCTCCGCGGCGCCCCGCTCCAGCGTCTCCTGCAGCAGGTCGATGATCGGACGGTTCGCCGCGGCCAATCCGCCCGCGTTCTCGATATGCCGCCCGCCGTGTGTGTTCGCATCGGCGAGAATCGCCACGAAATCGCGATGCCGGGCAAGATAGTCGAACGAGAACTCGACGAGCCGGCGCATCGCCTCCTCCGCCGGCAGATTGGCGAGGTGCAAGCCCTGCTCCTCGCGCCGGATCTCGCGGTAGACGTCGGCAAGGACCGCCTTGTAGAGCGCTTCCTTGCTGCCGAAGTAGTGATACACGAGTTGCTTGTTGACCCCTGCCCTGGCCGCGATCTCCGCCACGCGCGCGCCCTCGTAACCGCGCCGCGCGAACGCCTCGCGGGCTGCGGCGAGCAGCCCCTCCTTCGAGCCCGTCAACCCGCCCCCGCCTGCGTCCGGGACACGCCCGTCGATGGCATCGGCATGTGAATCCATGCGCATATCAACTAACCGGTTGGATTGTGTTGACAGGATTTTTGCCCGCATCCTAGCCTCATCCTCGGCAGTTTAGCCGAACGGTCGCTTGCGTCCACCGTCAGTGCCAACCGTCTGCTTGATTTCGATGCAGACTGCACACCAGGCCGGCAACCGGCGGCGGACGCGCGAGGGGGAGCAGCCATGACCACGCCCGATGCCGGCAGGGAACAGGGTCCGATCACGGCGGCGCGCCTGCCCGGGCCGGAGCGGGTCTGCGACCCCGCCCTCCTGATCGTCGACATGCAGAACGATTTCGTGCGGGAGGGCGCGCCCCTGGAGGTGCCGGACGCCCGCGCCACGGTCGCGGCCCACCGGACGCTCATCGGCGCCTTCAGATCGCTCGGCCGGCCCGTGGTCTATACGCGCTTCCTGTCGCGCGACCGGGACAATCTGCTGTGGCTCTGGTCGCCGGAATGCCATCCGGAGATGCGCTGCTGCTGGCCGGGCCACCGGCGCACCTACCGCGACCGCAACGCCCCGCAGGAGGCGATTGGCGTGATCGACGAACTGCAGCCGGAGCCGGGCGACATCGTGATCGACAAGTACGGCTACGGGGCGTTCCATGGAACGGCGCTCGACGACTGGCTGAAGGCGCTGGGCGTCCGCTCGCTGGTCATCACCGGCACCGTCACGCAGATCTGCGTGGAGGAAACGGCGCGCGAGGCCTTCCACCACGGCTACCGCTCGACCATCGTGGCGGACGCGGTTTCCTCCTTCGCGCCCGACCTGCACGCCGCGACGCTGAAGAACTTCGCGATGAAGTTCGGCTGGGTCGCGGACAGCGGCGACGTGCTTTCATGGCTCCGGGCGTGACCTCCCCCGCCATCGACCTGTCGCGCACCGGCATCTGGCTGCTGCTGGGCGCGGCCGTGCTGCTGGCGGCAGCGGGGCTGCCGGAGTTTCGCGAGGCGGGAAACCTCGCCAATGTGGTGCGGCAGTCCTCGGCGCTGGGCCTGCTCGCCATCGGCCAGACCTTCGTGATCCTGGCCGGGCTGATCGACCTCAGCGTCGGCATGGCGGCGGGTCTCGTGGTGGTGCTGGCCTGCGCGCTGATGGGCGGGGACGCCGCCGCCACCCTTCCCGTCGCGCTGGCCATGCTGGCGTTGGGCGCGGGCATCGGCGCGGTGAACGGCACGCTCGCCAACACCTTGCGCGTCCATCCGCTGATCCTGACCTTCGGCATGCTGTTCGTCCTTCAGGGCGCGATATTCACCTACACGGACCGCAGCGTCGGGCGCGCGTCAGAGCCGCTGCAGACACTGGCGAACGGCGACATCGCGGGCATCCCGATCTCGGGTCTTGTCCTCGTCGCTGCAGCCGTCGCCGCGCACCTGGTCATCACGCGCACGCGCTTCGGCCACCACCTGGTGGCGGTCGGCGGTCATGCGGAGAGCGCGCGGCGGTCCGGCATCCCCGTGGCGCGGATCCGCTTCCTTGCCTTCGTTATCTCGGGCGTCTTCGCCGCCGCCGGGGGGCTCGTCCTGGCGGGCCGCCTCGGCACCGGATATCCGCTGGCGGGATCGGGCCTCGAGCTGGACGCGATCGTGGCCGTGGTGCTGGGCGGAACGGCGCTCTCCGGCGGCCGGGGCAGCGTCGTGCGGTCGGTCGCGGGCGTCCTCGTCCTGGCGGTCGCGTCGAACGTGCTGAACCTGCTTGAGGTATCGGCCTTCGTGCAGATCTTCGTGAAGGGTGTGATCGTGATCGCGGCGATCCTCGCCAACCAGCCGCGCCGGGCGGGGGGCTGAGCCATGACCCCCGCAGCGCGCGCCCGGCTCAACCGCTTTCTCGCCGCGAACGCGATCTTCGTGGTCCTGCTCGTGGTCTATCTCGTCGGCGTCGCCGTGTCGGAAGCGTTCACGACGCCCCATTATCTCTTCAACGTGATCCGTCAGGTGGCGCCCGTGGGCATCGCGGCGGTCGGCGTGACCTATGTGATGATCCTGGGCGGCGTCGACCTGTCGGTCGGTGCAGTGATCTCGCTCACCGCGGTGGTGTGCGCGGTTCAGATGGACGGCGACGCAGCCAACACGCTGCCCGCGATCGCGATCACCTGTGCTGCCGGCCTCGCGGTCGGCACGGTGAACGGCGTTCTGATCGCCTACAGCCGGGTGTCGCCGTTCATCCTGACGCTCGGCATGGCCGTCGCGGTCTACGGTCTCACCCAGATCTATTCGGGCGGCACGGCGCGCGGCGAGGTGGCGCCGGGCTTCCGCGAAGTCGCCAACACGCGGCTCGGCGGGCTTGTGCCCGTGCTGGCCATAGCCTTCGCGGTCCTTGCCCTCGTTGGCTATCTGGTTCAGCGCACGACCGTCTTCGGACGCCAGCTTTTCCTCATCGGCAGCAATCGCGAGACGGCCATTCTCGCCGGCCTGCCGGTGCGCCGCGTGACGATTGCCGCCTATGCGCTGGCGGGCCTGTTCGGCGCACTGGGCGGGATCGCGCTGCTCGCCCGCTCCGGCGTGTCGAGCACCTCTGCCGGCCAGGGGCTGGAGTTCCAGGTGCTCGCCGCCGTGGTGCTCGGCGGCACCACCTTCGAAGGCGGGCGCGGCGGGATCGCGGGCACGGTCGCGGGCGTGCTTGTGCTCGTGCTGGCGTTCAACCTCGTGAACATCGTGGGGCTCGTCTACCACATGCAGCTCGTGGTGATGGGGGCGATCATCATTCTCGCCTCCGCACTGTACGGCCATCTTCAGGCCCGAACCGGAAACGCGTGACGGGGGGCGGGAGACACCGCGCCCCAGAAACAGGGAGAAGCAATCATGGCACGACTGAAGAGGCTTCTGACGGCGGTCGCGGGGGTCGCGATCGCCGGGCTCCTGTCGGGGGCGCCTGCGCTCGCCGACCAGGCGGCAAACGAGGCGCAGGCGAGAGCTGCCGCCGAGACCGTCGACACCAGCCGGTTCAAGCAGGAACCGCCCTACAAGATCGGCGTCTCGGCGGGCTATCTGTCGAACTCCTGGGTGGTGTTCGCGCTGCAGCACATCCGCTGGGAGGCGTCGCGGCATCCCGAGATCGCCGAGGTCGTCGTCACCGACGCGGCCTTCAATCCGGCCAAGCAGGTTTCCGACATCGAGGACCTGCTGCGCCAGGACATCGACCTGCTGCTCTACTGGCCGGTCGACGACGCGGCCATCGCAGACGTGCTGAAGCGCGCGGTCGACGCGGGCGTGCCGACCATCAACACCGGCGGCGGCTTCGCCGATGGCGCGGGCACGGTGTCCAACGCCTACATCAGCCAGTGGAACCTGGGAGAGATGGTCGCCCGCCAGCTCATGCAGGACTTGGGCGGCAAGGGCAAGATCTTCGCCATGCTGCCGATCGCGGGGACGACGGCGGCGGTCGATCAGCTCGACGCGCTGGAAACCGTGCTCAAGGAATATCCGGACGTCGAGCTGCTGACGGCCGAGTATGGCGACTGGAACCGCGCCAAGGCCAAGCAGATCACGGAGAACCTGCTGCAGCGCTATCCGCGCATCGACGGCGTCTTCTCGCCCGCCGGGCAGATGTCCATCGGCGTGGCCGAAGCCTTCGACGAGGCGGGCCGCCTGGGCGAGGTCACCATGTCGCCGGGCGACGAGTACAACGGCTGGCTGAAGTGGGTGGCGAAGCATGGGGAGGGCGGCGCCGTCACCTTCCCGACGCGCGCGGGCCAGGTCGCCGTGCAGATCGGCATGAAGATCCTGAAGGGCGAGCCGGTGACGCGCGGCACGGCGGTGCCGTCGGAGTATATCGCCCCGGCGGACATCGGCGCCTATGTCGAGATGGACGCGCCCGACGACTGGTGGGCGAGCGAACTTCCGCCCGAATTCCTGCCGCCGCGCTGACGGCCATGACGACAGGTGCCGCCACGCCGCTTCTGGAGGTGCGGGGCCTTGCCCGGCACTATGCGGGCGTGGCGGCGCTCGATGGCGTGGATCTCGCGGCCTACGCGGGCGAGGTTCACGCCATCGTCGGCGCCAATGGCGCCGGCAAGTCGACGCTGATGAACCTGCTCTCGGGCGCGGTCGCGCCCAGCGCGGGCGAGATCCTGGTCGACGGAACGCCTGCCACCCACCTGACGCCGTCCCGCGCCCAGGCGCTCGGCATCGCGACGGTCTACCAGGAATTCAGCCTCGTTCCCCAGTTGAGCGTGGCCCGGAACGTCTATCTCGGGCGCGAACCGACGGGACGCTTCGGCCTCGTCGACGAGGCGCGGATGGAAGACGACGCGCGCGGGTTGTTTCAGGCCTACGACCTGCCGTTGCGGCCCGACGCCGTGGTGGAGGACCTGAGCGTCGCGCAGCAGCAGCTTGTCGAACTGGCGCGCGCGCTTTCCACCTCGTCGCGCGTGCTGATCCTCGACGAACCGACCGCGGTGCTGTCGCTGTCGGAACAGGAAAACCTCTTCCGCATCATCGGGCGGCTGAAGGCGAAGGGCCTGCTCGTGCTCTATGTCTCGCACCGGCTGGAGGAAATCCTGCGCATCGCCGACAGGGTGAGCGTGCTGCGCGACGGGCGCAAGGTCGGCACGCGCGAGGTGGCGGGCCTCTCCATCGACGACATCGTCGAGATGATGATCGGCGGTGCGGGCGCGCGCCATGCTGGGCGGTCGCACGCTGCGGGAGGTGGTGCGCCGGTCGCGGTCCGTTATGCCCGCGACGGCTACAGCGCCGGTTTCGAGATCCGCCCCGGCGAGATCCTTGGGCTTGCGGGGCTGGTCGGCGCAGGCCGCACGACGCTTGCACGCGCCATCGCCGGCCTTGCCCGCGGCGGCACGACGGTCGAGGTCACGCTGGACGGAACCCCGCACCGCTTCGCCTCCCCGCAGCAGGCCATGGCCGCGGGCATCGCCTATGTCACCGAGGATCGCAAGCGCGACGGTCTGTTCGCCAATCTGGACATCGTGGCCAATGCCAGCGCGGCGGCCCTGTCGGCCTTCTCCGCCGCCGGTCTGCGCCGCCCCGCGGCCGAGCGCAAGGCTGTCTCCAGCCTGCTGAGCCGGCTTCGGCTTGCCGCGCGCACGCTCGACATGCCCGTCGACCAGCTTTCGGGCGGCAACCAGCAGAAGGTCGTTTTCGCCCGCGCCCTCATGCGCCGCCCGCGCCTGCTGATCTGCGACGAGCCGACGCGCGGCGTCGACGTGGGCGCCAAGGCGGAAATCTACGACCTGCTGACCGAGCTGGCCGGACAAGGCATGGCCGTGCTCGTCGTCTCGTCGGAGATCGAGGAGCTTCTGGCGCTCTGCCACCGGATCGCGGTGATGCGCGACCGCCGCCTCGTCGCGGAGTTCTCCGCCGGAGAAGCCACCGAAGCCGACATCCTGCGCGCCGCCTCCGGCGCAGCCATCGAGGAAAGGGACGCCGCCCAATGACCGACCGCCGACCTGCCCCGCCCGCCCGTATCGCTGTGGGCCAGATGAACCCCCAGCCGGGCGAGGTCGAAGGCAATCTCGCCCGCATCTCCGCGATCGTCCAGGGGGCGGCCGCCGCGGGCGCGAATCTCGTCGTCCTGCCCGAGACGGCGACCACGGGATATTTCATCAACGACCGGCTGGATGCGCTGGCCGAACCGGAGGACGGTCCGACGAGCCGGCGGCTGGGCGATCTCGCCAAGGCCGAGGGGGTCCATCTCGCGGTCGGCATGCCCATTGCCGAGGGCGGCCGGTTCCACGACGCGCAACTGCTCTTCGGACCCGACGGGCAGCGGCTCGCCACCTACCGCAAGGCGCATCTCTTCTCGGTGGAGCGGGAGTTCTACACCCCCGGGGACACGCCGCTCGTGGTCGACACCGCCATCGGGCGGATCGGCATGACGGTCTGCTACGACCTGATCTTTCCCGACTACATCCGGCGGCTGACGGAGCTTGGCGCCGATCTCGTCATCAACAGCACCAACTGGATCTCCAACGCCTGGCAGCGCGAGACATGGGGCTGGTCGGGGCCTGTGGTGCAGGCCCTGGCCGGCACGCGCGCGCTGGAGAACGGGGTCTGGCTCGCCATGGCGGATTGCGTGGGGCCGGAGGCAGGGTTCGATTCGCTCGGCCATTCGTGCATCGCGGCGCCCTCGGGACGGATCCTCGCAAGCGCCGGACACGGCCAGGGCTTTGCCGCCGCCGACATCTTTCACGAGGGAGAGGATCTCGCGGCGTGGCGCGCACTCGCCAGCTATCGCGCAGACCGCCGGCCAGAGCTTTACGGCTGACGCGAAAGGCCGCCAGCCCGGCCTCTGCGCCGGGAACGGCCGGTCACGGCACCGTTGGCGACAATGGTGGGCGATGAAGGATTCGAACCTCCGACCCTCTCGGTGTAAACGAGACGCTCTACCACTGAGCTAATCGCCCTTGCGCGCCGCAAGATGCGCGAAGGAATGCCGCGTCCGCGAACGGGCGCGTACTGCGGCGAGGCCAGGCCGCGAAATGGCCCGCCCGGCCGCTGCCTCAAACGACTTCAAGATACGCGGACGGCTGCATCCTGCCCGTTTCGCAGAATGCAGCCGTCCGATCGCAAAGGCGTGCCGCCGGTGGCGCGCTTAGTTCAGCGCGTCCTTCAGGCCCTTGCCGGCCTTGAACTTCGGCTGCTTCGACGCGGGGATGGTGATCGTGGCCCCGGTCTGCGGGTTGCGGCCCTGCTTCGCTTCGCGCGCGGCGACGGCGAACGACCCGAAACCGACGAGGCGAACCTCGTCCCCCTTCTTCAGGGCATCGGTGATGGCATCGAACACGGCATCAACAGCCTTAGCTGCATCGGCCTTGGTCAGCCCGGTGTTGTCCGAGACGACCGAAGCGAGTTCGTTCTTGTTCACAGCTTCTCCCCGCTAGACGTGTGAGACTACAAAACGCGGGACGGAGTGTAGGCGCGCCCGCGCGCGCAGGTCAAAGGAAAAGCCGCGCGAATCGCCCGATTCCCGCGGCTTTTCCACAGATCAATGCGCCGCTCAGTGGGTGATGAGCGTGTTCGAGCCGTCTTCCGGCTTGTCCTCGCGCGGGGTCGCCTCCGCCTTCTCCTCGTCCCACTCGATCGGCACGAGCGGACGGGTCAGGGCAACCTTGAGAACGTCGTCGATTCCCTCGGCCGTCACGATCTTCAGCCCCTCCTTCACATTGTCGGGGATGTCGGCCAGGTCCTTCTCGTTCTCTTTCGGGATCACGACGGTGGTGATTCCGCCACGCAACGCCGCGAGCAGCTTCTCCTTCAGGCCGCCGATCGCGAGCACCCGGCCGCGCAGCGTGATCTCGCCCGTCATCGCCACGTCGCGGCGAATCGGATTGCCGGTGAGGACCGAAACGATCGCCGTGACCATGCCCACGCCCGCCGACGGGCCGTCCTTCGGGGTCGCCCCTTCCGGCACGTGCACGTGGATGTCGCGCTTCTCGAACACATCCGGGCGAATGCCGAAGGACACCGCGCGGGCGCGTACGAGCGACGAGCCGGCCTCGATCGATTCCCGCATCACGTCGCCGAGCTTGCCGGTGGTCTTCATCTTGCCCTTGCCAGGCAGGGTCACCGCCTCGATCTGCAGCAGGTCGCCGCCGACCTCGGTCCAGGCGAGCCCCGTGACGACCCCGACCTGATCCTCGGTTTCCGCCTCGCCATAGCGATGCTTGCGCACGCCGGCGAAGTCGCCGAGGTTCTCGCTCGTCACCTCGACCTTGATGGCGTCCCCGCCGACCAGCTTCTTCACCGCCTTGCGGCAGAGGTTGGCGATCTCGCGCTCCAGGTTCCGCACTCCCGCCTCACGGGTGTAGTAGCGGATCAGGTCACGCAACGCCTCGTCGGTGATGGTCCACTCGCCGTCCTTCAGCCCGTGATTCTTGAGCTGCTTGGAGATCAGGTGGCGGCGCGCGATCTCGACCTTCTCGTCCTCGGTGTAGCCGGGGATGCGAATGATCTCCATCCGGTCGAGCAGCGGCTGCGGCATGTTCAGCGTGTTCGCCGTCGTGATGAACATCACGTCGGAGAGATCGTAGTCGACCTCGAGATAGTGGTCGTTGAAGGTGCCGTTCTGTTCGGGATCCAGAACCTCCAGCAACGCCGCAGAGGGGTCGCCGCGGAAGTCGTGGCCCATCTTGTCGATCTCGTCGAGCAGGAACAGCGGGTTCGACGACTTCGCCTTCTTCATCGACTGGATGATCTTGCCGGGCATGGAGCCGATGTAGGTGCGCCGGTGGCCCCGGATCTCCGCCTCGTCGCGCACGCCGCCCAGCGACACGCGCACGAAGTCGCGCCCCGTGGCCCGCGCAATCGACCGGCCGAGCGAGGTCTTGCCGACGCCGGGCGGGCCGACGAGGCACAGGATCGGCCCCTTCAGCTTGTTCATCCGGCTCTGCACCGCGAGGTATTCGACGATACGCTCCTTCACCTTCTCCAGGCCGTAATGGTCGGTGTCCAGCACCTCCTCGGCCAGGTGGATGTCCTTCTTGAGCTTCGCGCGC
>JAJLJT010000052.1:0-4926 GCA_033844555.1 Alphaproteobacteria bacterium
CATGGCCTGGCTGCGGGAGGCGATGTCCGCCGTTTTCGCCGACGACCTCGGATCGCTGAGCGGCCTGTACCAGGGCCCTCGCGTCGACGCGCTCTCCCTCGTGCTCCGCGACGGCGCGGTGCGGCCCTGGTGCGACGAGGCCGGCACCGCCGTGGCCGAGACCTGTGCCGACGTCCTGCGCAGCGCGCTCGCCCGTGCGCTCGACACCCTCGGGGAAACTTACGGCGCCGACCCGGCCCGCTGGCAATGGGGCCTTGCTCACCCGGCCTTCTCGGAGCACCGCCCCCTCGGTCTCGTGCCCTATGTCGGCAGGTTCTTCAACATCTCGGTGCCCTCACCCGGCGGTCCCTTCACGCTGAATCGCGGCGACCTGCGCTTCGGGTCTGAGCGGCCGTTCGCAAACGTCCACGCAGCCAGCTACCGCTCCGTGTTCGACCTCGCGGATCTCGACCGGTCCCTGCACATGCAGACCTCGGGACAGTCCGGCAACCCGTTTTCGCCCCATTACGACGACCTGGCGGCGCGCTGGGCGGCGGGGGAATATCTGCCGATGACGACCGACCCGGCGGTCTACCGTCCCGGCGCGCTCGGCGTGACGGTGATCGCCCCGCCGCCGCCGTAGTTGCAGAGTGCGGGGAGCGGCCTCACGCGCCCTTGATATGGCCGTAGCGGCCCCGGAAATAGAGCAGCGGCGGCCTGTCGCCGCGCGTTTCGAGCCTCAGCACGCGCCCGATATAGACCACGTGGTCGCCCGCATCGACGCGGGTCTCGATCCGGCAGTCGAGGCTGGCCAGCGACTCGGTCAGGATCGGCGCGCCTGTCTCCCACGTCTGCGTCGGCGTCTCGGGGAAGGCGTCGCGCTCATAGCTCGCGAACGCGCTCGACAGGTGCTCCTGATCGGCGGCGAGCATGTTGACCGCGAAATGGTCCGCCGCCTCGAAGCGCGCGAACCGCTCCGACCCCTTGTCGAGGCACCAGAGCACGAGCGGCGGCTCCAGCGACACCGACGAGAAGGAATTGGCCGTGATCCCCACGGGCGCACTGCCCGCGGGGTGCGCCGTAATGACCGTCACCCCGGTCGCGAAGCAGCCGAGCGCGCGGCGGAAATCCATCGGATCGAACGTCATGGGCGTCAAATTACTCCGGACAGGGGAAGATCGTGGCCGCGTCTCGCCCCTCCTTATAGGGCGCGCACCCCTGTGGGCAATGTTCGCGGCAGCGTTAAGCCGTCCTTAACGGGCCGGACGCGAAACTTCGCGGAAAGGTTAACGGTCCGTCCGTGCGTCTGTCCTTTCGTCCGCCGCCGCGGGCGGGCGGGGCAAGACGACGGGCCGGGACCGCTCGCCAGAAGGACGAAGGAACCGGATCACCCCATGCTTCCGCTCATCGGCGCCGTCTTCGTGTTCGTCTGCGTGCTCGGCAGCTTCATGGCCATGGGCGGCAACCTGATGGTCCTCTGGCAGCCGTTCGAGGCGCTGATCGTCGTCGGCGCGGCCCTCGGCGCGTTCGTGATCGGCAACCCGCGCAGCGTGCTGCGCGCCATGCCGGCCGCGATCCGCACCCTCTTGCGTGGCCCCCGGCACGACAAGGACAGCTATCTCGAACTGATGAGCCTGCTCTACGCCATCTTCCGCATGGCGCGGTCCAAGGGGCCGCTCGCGCTCGAACAGCACATCGAGCAGCCGGAGACATCCGATCTCTTCGCCCGCTTTCCCCGCTTCCGCGAGGATCCTGCCGCGCTGACCTTTCTCACCGACTATCTCCGGCTCGTCTCCCTCGGTTCGACCCGCGCGGGAGAGATCGAGGCGCTGATGGACGAGGAACTCGACACCCACACTGCCGAGCATGAGCGTATCGTCAACGCCATCCAGACCGTTGCCGACGCCACGCCCGCGCTTGGCATCGTCGCGGCCGTCCTCGGCGTCATCAAGACGATGGGCGCCATCGACCAGCCGCCGGAAATTCTGGGCGGCCTGATCGGCGGCGCACTCGTCGGCACCTTCCTCGGCGTCTTCCTCGCCTATGGGTTCATCGGACCGGTCGCCTCGGCGCTGCGCACCACCTACGAGACGGAGACGAAATATCTCCACGCGATCCGCGCGGCCCTCGTCGCCCATGTGCAGGGCTATTCCCCCGCCATCGCGGTGGAGTTCGCGCGCAAGTCGCTGATGTCTGACGTGCGCCCGACCTTTCAGGAGGTTGAGGACGCGACCGCCCAGGTCCAGCCCGCATGACCGCCCGCGCCCGCGACCGCACCCCGCGCCGGGGCCGGATGCGGCGGCGCTATCACTCCGCCGTCTGGAAAATCGCCTATGCCGACTTCGTGACGGCGATGATGGCTTTCTTCCTGCTGCTCTGGCTCGTCAACACCTCCAGCCCCGACCAGAAGCGCGGCATCGCCGACTATTTCGCCCCGCCGCAGCTGTCTGCGACGCAGGGCGGCTACGGGGGCCTGCTGGCGGGCCGCTCCGCCACATCCGAAGGCCCGGTCGCGGGCGATGGCCAGCCGCCGGTCGAGGTGCGTCCGCGCGACCCCGTGGCCCCCGTGGGCGCGCCGGAGCGGGCAGACGGCGCGCGCCCCGGGGAAGGCCCCGCGATGCGCGAGGCCAGGCTGGCCGAGACGACGCTCGCCGCGCTCTCCTCCGCGCTCGCCGACGTGCCGGAGATCGCGGGCGGCGATGGCGCCATTGCCATCGTCGAGGACGCACGCGGCGTTCGCCTCGACCTCGCGCCTCCGGGCGGTGCGGCCATGTTTGCGCCCGGCGCCTCCCAACCCACAGAAGCGGGCCGCAACCTGCTCGCCCATCTGGCGGGCGTGCTCCGCCGCCTGCCGAACCGCGTCGTCGTCATGGGCCATGCCGCGGCGGGCGAGCCGTCCGCCTGGGCGCTCTCCGCCGTGCGCGCAGACCATGCCCGCCGCGCGCTGATCGCTGCCGGTCTCGCCTCCTCCCGCATCGTCGAGGTGTCGGCGCTCGGCGATTCCGATCCGCGCGTGCCGGGCACGCCCTCGGGACAGGCGGACGCGCGCATCGGTCTTCTGCTTCTCACAGATCCGCCGCTGCTGCCGCCAGGTGCGGCGCTCTTCGCCCCGGCCGACTGACGGGGACGCGCCGCATTCGCCTTGCGGTGGTGGCGCGCCGTTCCCATGTTTCCCGGCATGACAGACTTCTCGCATGGCACCGGCCCCGGCTTCCGCGCGCGTCCCGCCGCCGAACTGACCGACATGGATCTGCGCCCCGACCTTTACGAGGGCGTCATCACCAAGCGCATCGGCGCCCTCGTCATTGACGTGGTGATCATCTCGGTGCTGGTTTTGCTGGGTTATGCGGCGACCTTCGTCATGGGATTTCTGACGCTGGGCCTTGCCTGGCTTGCCTTCGGGCTGGTCTTTCCGGCCATCGCGCTCGGCTACCACATGGTCTCGATCGGCGGTCCGTGGTCGGCAACGCCCGGCATGCGCCTGATGGGGCTGGAGATGTTCGAGACGACCGGCGGCCGCCCCACCTGGATCGTCGGTCTCGCCCACCCGCTGATCTTCTGGATCACCGGCACGCTGACCGCGTTCCTCGTCGCCTTCATCGCGCTCTTCGACGCGCGCGGACGCACGCTGCAGGACATGCTGACCGGCGTCGTCGTCGTGAACCGCCTCGACGGCTGAGCGCTAGAGCACGTCGCGCAGCCGCTGCCACGCCGACACGGCGAGCAGGATCGGCAGCCGCAGCAGCCGTCCTCCGGGGAAGTCCGGTTGCGGCAGCTTCGCGAACACGTCGAACCGTCCCGCCGTGCCGAGGATCGCATCCGCAACGGCCTTGCCCGCGATGTTGGTCAGCGCCAGCCCGTGGCCCGAGAAGCCCTGTGCGTAGTAGATCCCTTCGGGCGTCCGGCCGATGCTCGGCAGGCGGTTCACCGTGATCGCCAGCATCCCCGCCCACAGGTAGTCCACCCGTGCGTCCTCGAGTTGCGGAAAGGTCTTCACCATCCGCCGGCGCAGTCTTTGCGGGAGCCCGGCCGGCGTTGCGGTGGAATAGCTCACCATCCCCCCGAACAGCAGCCGCCCGTCCACGCTCGGCCGGAAATAGTCCAGCACGAAGTTCGTGTCCGCGACGCACACGTTCGCGGGAATGACGGGTCCGAATCGCGCCGGGTCCAGCGGCTCGGTCGCGAGGATGAAGTTCGCGCACGGCATGATCTTCGCCCGCGCCCGCGCCACCAGGTTTCCCTGGTAGGCATTGCCCGCCAGCAGCACGTGGGCGGCACGGACGCACCCCTTTTCCGTATCGACGGCGAAGCCCCCGCTCTCGCGGCGCACCTGCGTCGCCCGGCTGCCCTCGAAGATGCGCACGCCCAACCCCTCCGCGGCGCGGGCATAGCCTTGCGTCAGCTTCAGCGGGTGCAGGTGCCAGCCGTCGCGGCAGGACAGTCCGCCATGAAATCGCGTACTTCCGATCATGGCCCGCGTTTCCTCGCGGCCGAGCATGCCGAACCCGTCGTAGCCGTGGTCCGCGGCCATCTTCTCCGCGAAGGTTTCGAGGCCCTTCACGTGGCCCGGCTTCGCCGCCGCCTCGACATAGCCTTGCGTCAGTTCGCACGCGATTCCATAACGGTCGGCGCGGTCCCGTACCAGGTTGACCGCTTCGAGCGACATCTCCCACAGGTGTGACGCCGCCTCGCGGCCGGCCAGCCTTTCCGCCTTGTCGATGCCGCAGGACACGCCGGGCAGAAGCTGGCCGCCATTCCGGCCCGACGCGCCCCATCCCACCCGCGCCGATTCCAGCAGGACCACGTCCATCCCCGCCTCTGCGAGCGTCAGCGCCGCCGACAGGCCGGTCAGCCCGCCGCCGATGATGCAGACGTCCACATGCATCTCGCCGACGCATTCCGGTCTTTCCGGGGATGGATTCACGCTCGCGGCGTAGTAGGAATCTG
>JAJLJT010000053.1:0-11052 GCA_033844555.1 Alphaproteobacteria bacterium
GAACCGATCGACCCCGAGACGCTCGACTTCATCGACCGGGTCTTCCGCAAGCCCGTCTGCAGCATCTACGGCACCACGGAGGTGGGCGTGATCCTCGTCAGCTACCCCGGGGCCTCGGACTTCCCCGTCAAGCCCGGCTCGCTGGGCAAGGCGGTGCCCGGCACGCGCGTCGAGGTGCACGACGCCGAGGACAAGCCCTGCCCGCCCGGCACGATCGGAGAGATCAAGGTCTGGCGTCGCGGCGCCTGGTTCCCGACCAAGGACCTCGGCTACACCGACGAGGACGGATATTTCTATCACGCGGGCCGGGCGGACGACGTGATCATCTCGGCCGGCTGGACCATGAGCGCGGTGGAGATCGAGAACCAGCTGCTGAAGCACCCGGACGTGCAGGAAGCCGCCGTGATCGGCGTGCCGGACGAGACGCGCGGCCAGGTGGTCAAGGCGTTTCTCGTGTCCAAACGGCCCCGCACGGACGCCTTCGTGCAGGAGCTTCAGACCTTCGTCCGGGAACGGCTGAGCCAGCACGAATATCCGCGCCTGATCGACATCGTGGCCGAACTGCCGAAGACGCCGGCAGGCAAGGTCAACCGGAAGGTTCTGCGCGACCGGGAGCGCGCGGCCGCCGCAGAAGGGGGCGGAACCGCAAGCCGCTAGGCCGCGAGCCTAGACGCCCTTCTCCGCAACGACCTCCGCGATCAGCTTCATGAAGGCCTGCGTCTCCGGCGTCAGGTCGCGGTCGCGCACCCGCGCCATGTAGAGCGTGCGCGTCAAGGGCGGATCGAGCGGCAAGGCGACCAGTTCCCCCGACTCCAGCTCGGCCCGGCACGCCGCCTTGGGAAGGATCGAACAGACGCCGCCCTGCGTGAGCAGGATGCGCGTCAGCGAAAGGCTGTCGATGTGGAACCGGCAATTCACGGGCACGCCGCCTTCCACGAAATATCGCTTGATGATCTCCTTGGACCCGTGGAGCGAGGCGGGAAGGATGTGGTCCAGCTCGAAGATCCTCTCCCGCGCCGCGACACCCTCGGCGACGATCGGTTCGCCCGGCGCGACCATGAGGTACATGTCCTCGACGAACAATTGCTCGAATTCGAGCTTGGAGCTGTTGGGAATCTGGATGACGATGGCGATGTCGACCTCGCCGCTGGAAAGATAGGGGTAGATGCTTCCGGTCCCGGCCTCCACGAGCGACACGTTGCACAAGGGAAACGCGGCCCTGAACCGGTTTATGATGTCGGGCATGTAGCTGTACATGAATGTCGGCGGGCCGGCGATACTGACATTCTCGGCGATATTCTGCGTTGCGGCATGGATTTCGCTTTTCGCCTGGATCATCCGGCCGAGGATTTCCTCCGCATACTTGAAGACGATCTCCCCCGTTTCGGTCAGGCGAACGCCGTGCCCCGTGCGTTCGAGCAGTTGTGCGCCGAGATCGGCTTCGAGCGCCTGGATCTGCCGGCTCATCGCGGACTGGGCGACCCCGAGCAGGGCCTCGGCAGTCTTGAAGCGGCCCGCGCGGGCAACATGGTAGAAATAGAACAGTCGGCGCGAGTCGATCAGACCCTGCGCGGCTGTAAGCGCCAAATCGCTTCGCCTGTCTTTTTTGGAAGCTTCCATCCAAGAGCTCCGTCCCGGATATTATATTTTCACGAACTGGAAGCTTCGTCCAGTGTCACTTACTTCGGTTCGCGAATTTTTCCTGATCCTGACGAATATAGATATGCTGCGGAGGAGCGCAGGCTTGCTCGGCGAGAGACAGGCCACGCCGTCAGGCACGCCGCATGGAAGTCGCGGCTGCCCAGCGGCCGGCGAGAATACGGACACCCCGCGGCGCAGCGCCCGGAGAGCGGCTACCGCGCGGCGGCGCCGGGACATATACTTTGAACCCCGCGACTATACTTTCCCGGCACGCGGCCACGCGCCGTGCCGGTGCAGGGCGGCGCCCCGCTATCGGCCGGGCTCGCCCCCCCAGGGGGCGTCGATCTCCTCGACGTCCAGAGCCTCGTAATAGCCCTGGAGCTTCGCGAGATCCCAGAGATGAGCGCCACCCTCGATGGCGGCCGCGACCTCGTCCTCCCGCGACATCCGCTTGCGCGCGGCCGCAACGGCATCCGCGGCCACGTCGCGCGGCACGCACAGGACGCCGTCCCCGTCGGCCAGGATCAGGTCGCCCGGCGTCACGATCACGCCGTCGCAGGAGACGGGCACATTCACGGCGCCATCGCCGGTCTTCGCCGGACGGATCGGAGACACCGCCGTGGACCAGACCGGAAAGCGCAGCCGCTCCAGCTCGTCCGTATCGCGGATCGCACCCTGCACGACGACGCCCGCGAGGCCCTTCTTCAGCGCGTAGCGCGCGGCCATGTCGCCCCATTGCGCGCCCGAGGTCTCCGACTGGCAGACCACGACCAGCACATCGCCCGGCTCGGCCAGGTAAAGGGCGCGGTGCATCATCAGATTGTCGCCCGGCGCGCAATAGGCCGTGACCGCGGGCCCGGCAATGCGCAGGCCCCGGTTCAGCGGCCGCATCCGCGGGGACATCAGGCACCGCCTGGCGTCGGATATCTCCATGCCCTCGTGGACGTCGGACACCGAAGCCGCCGCCGCGTCCGCGCACACGGCGGCGGAGACGCGGTTCACCCGAAGGTGCACACGGGATGCTGCCATGATCGCTTCCCCGCGGCTCAGTGCGGCACGCAGTATTCGGCCGACGGAAGCCGGAAGGTCGTGCGCTTCATCAGGCGAGGCTGGTCGAGGCGCATGGAGTCGCGGCGATGCATGGTGCAGCCGTTGTCCCACATCATCACGTCGCCGGGGATGACCCTGTGGCGGTAGACGAGGGACGCATCCGCGCCCGCCTCGAACAGGATCGGCAGGATGCGCGCGCTCTCCTCGTCCGACAGGCCCTCGATCGCGACCAGCGTCGTCGGATCGGCATAGAGCGCCTTGCGCCCGGTGACCGGATGGGTCAGCACGACGGGATGGTAGACGTCCGGCATCTTGGCCAGTTCGTCCTTCTTTTCCTTGAGTTCCGACGCATTCATGATGCCCAGCCGCTTGGCATAGCTGTAGCGGCCCGTCTTGCCATCGATCAGCGCCTTCACGTCGTCGGGCAGAAGTTCCCACGCGCCATACTGGTCGGACCAGTAGATGTCGCCGCCGTCGCGCGGCACCTCCACCGCCTGCAGCAGCGCGCCCGTCGAGGGGTTGGGACGGAACGTCTGGTCGGAATGCCAGTCCGCGTCCTCGCCGCCCGCGAAACCGCCGACATTGCGCCCGTCGGCATAGCGCAGGGTGCTGAAATAGATGACCTTGTCATTGTAGGGGGACAGGATGTCGCGGCGGCTGACCGTCTCGCACTCGCCGAAGCGGGTCGAGAAGGCCACAAGCTCCTCCTCGGTCAGCGCCTGGCGCCGGAAGATCATCAGGGGGGACTCGCGCCAGATCGCCTTGATCTCGTCGATGAGCGCGGGGTCGTTCACCGCTTCGGAGATCTGGATGTTCACCTGGCTCGCGAACCGGGGGTGAAGCGGCGTCGTCTTCGGCGAGACATGAATTCCCATGATCGGCATCCTTCCATCAGCAGTCCCCTTCATCCGGGGCCATTCTTCGTTCCGGGGCGCGCGGGAGACTGTCCGCGCACCGCGGCACCCGGGCCGCGCCCGCAAGATCGCGTGCCGGCACGCCCACCCGAGGGGCGGACCGAGCGGTTCCCCTCAAGGCTACAGGAAACCCCGCCCGCCGTGCCAGACGAAACCGGCTGCGCACAGGTCACAGGTGGGTTGCTGAACGCGGTTCCGTCACCGCAACGCCGCGTTGATCGCGTCCAGCGCGGCGCTGCCGGGGCAAAGGTCGCCGGTTCCGAGCTGCGCCAGCGGCCGTTCCACCGTGTTCAGGTGCGCGTGGAGATCCTCTGCCTCCGGATCGACATAGAGCAGCCCCGTCACGATCTCCCCCGCCGCCTGCCGCTCCTGAAGGTGGTTCATCGCCGCGACGCGGTCGCCGACGGGGTGTTCCTCGCCGACCTTGCGCAGGATGACGGTCGAGCCGTCGTGCAGCGTCACCTCCTGCGCCTCGCCGGGTGCGTAATCGGCCGTGATCTGGGCGCGCGGCGGCATGACGTCGAGCCGGTTGAGCGCGGCGTTGTGGTCGCGCACATAGTCGAAGCTCTTGGTCGAGCCCGCGTGGTTGTTGAAGGCCACGCAGGGCGACAGGCAGTCGATGAAGGCCGCGCCGCGATGCTTCAAACCTGCCTTGATGAGCGGCACGAGTTGCGACTTGTCGCCGGAGAAGCTGCGCGCGACGAACGTCGCCCCCGCCTGCAGGGCAAGCGCGACGACATCGATCGGCGCGTCGGTGTTGACCGCGCCGCGCTTGCTCTTCGATCCCTGGTCGGCCGTTGCGGAGAACTGGCCCTTGGTCAGGCCGTAGACGCCGTTGTTCTCCACGATGTAGAGCATGTTGACGCCGCGCCGGACCGCATGGACGAACTGTCCGAGCCCGATCGACGCGGTATCGCCGTCGCCCGACACGCCGAGGTAGACGAGGTCGCGGTTGGCGAGGTTCGCCCCCGTCAGCACCGAGGGCATGCGCCCGTGCACGCTGTTGAACCCATGCGACGCGCCGAGGAAATAGGTCGGCGTCTTGGAGGAACAGCCGATGCCCGACAGCTTCGCGAGACGGTGCGGCGGCAGATCGATCTCGAAACAGGCCTGGATGATCGCTGCGCTGATCGAGTCGTGCCCGCAGCCCGCACACAGCGTCGAGATCGCGCCGTCGTAGTCGAAGCGGGTCAGGCCGAGCGCGTTGGTCGGCAATCCCGGGTGATGAAGTTTCGGTTTCAGATAGCTCACGATGCCATCTCCTTTCGCGCCACGTCCCCGGAAGCGGCCAGCCGGTGCGAGATATCCTCCACGATGAAGCGGGCGGTAATCGGCGTGCCGTCATAGTGCAGCACGGGGATCAGGCGCTTGGGGTCGATGCCGCCCTCGTTGACCAGAAGCGTGCGCAATTGCGCGTCCCGGTTCTGCTCCACGACAAAGACGGTGTCGTGCTCCTCGATGAAGCGGTAGGCGTCCTCGTGGAAGGGGAAGGCGCGCACGCGCATCGTGTCCATGTGAATGCCCGCGGCCTCGAGCACGTCGAGCGCCTCGCCCATCGCGGGCGAGGTTGAGCCGTAATAGATCGCGCCGATCCGCGTCGGACGCGCCGCCTTGCGCACGACCGGGGCCGGGACGAGGCGGCGCGCCGTCTCGAACTTCCGCAGCAGGCGGTCCACGTTCGCGACGTAATCGCTCCCCTCCTCGGAGTAGCCGGCATCGGCGTTCTTGCTGGTGCCGCGCGTGAAGAAGGCGCCGCGCTTCGGGTGCGTGCCGGGATAGACGCGGTAGGGGATGCCGTCGCCGTCCACGTCGCGGTAGCGGCCGAAGGGCTTACCAGCTTCCAGTTCCTCGAAGGTCAGCACCTTGCCGCGGTCGAGCGTGCGCGCGTCGTCCCAGGAGAGCGGCTCGCACAGCCACTGGTTCATGCCGATGTCGAGGTCGGACATGAGAAACACCGGCGTCTGCAGCCGGTCGGCGAGATCGAGCGCCTCGGCCGCGAACTCGAAACACTCGCGGGGGTCTTCGGGGATCAGCAGCACATGCTTCGTGTCGCCGTGGGAGGCGTAGGCGCAGGCGAGCAGGTCCGACTGCTGCGTCCGCGTCGGCATGCCGGTCGACGGTCCGCCGCGCTGCACGTCGACGATCACCGCAGGGATTTCGGCGAAATAGGCGAGGCCGAGGAATTCCTGCATCAGAGAGATGCCGGGCCCGGAGGTCGCGGTGAAGGCGCGCGCGCCGTTCCAGGTCGCACCGATGACCATGCCGACGGCGGCAAGCTCGTCCTCCGCCTGCACGATGGCGAAGCGGTTGCGGCCGGTCTCCTTGTCCTTGCGCAGCCGGTTGCAGTGCCTTGCGAACGCTTCCGCGACCGAGGTCGAGGGCGTGATCGGGTACCATGCGGCGACCGTCGCGCCGCCATAGACACAGCCCAGCGCCGCGGCGTCGTTCCCCTCGATGTAGATGCGGTCGCCGACCGCGTCGGCGCGGCGCACGCGCAGGGCGATCGGGCAGTCCAGGTGGGCACGGGCGTGATCGTAGCCGAGCCCGACCGCGCGGATGTTGGGCGCGATGAGCTTGTCCTTGCCCTTGTACTGCTTGCCGATCAGCTCCTCGATGACGCCCGGCTCGATATCGAGCAGCGCGGCGAGCGCACCCAGGTAGATGATGTTCTTGAACAGCTGGCGCTGCTTGGGGTCGCTGAACTCGCGGTTGGCGATCTCGGTCAGCGGCACCCCGATCACGTGGATGTCGTCACGGAATTTCGACGGCGGCAGAGGCTTGGTGGAATCGTAGAGCAGGTAGCCGCCGGGATCGATGCTGGCGACGTCCTTGTCCCAGGTCTGCGGGTTCATCGCGACCATCAGGTCGACGCCGCCGCGGCGGCCGAGGTAGCCCGCCTCGCTGACCCGCACCTCGTACCAGGTCGGCAGGCCCTGGATGTTGGAGGGAAAGATGTTGCGCGACGAGATCGGGACGCCCATGCGCAGGATCGACTGCGCGAAGAGCTGGTTGGCGCTGGCCGATCCGGACCCGTTGACGTTGGCGAACTTCACGACGAAGTCGTTGACCCGCACTAGCTCCTGCGACATGCCGCCCCCGCGTGAACCATCTCGAGAAGAAACTTCTGCATGTCCCACGCGGCGGTGGGGCAGCGCTCGGCGCACAGCCCGCAGTGCAGGCAGAGATCCTCGTCCTTCACCATCACGCGGCCCGTGCGCAGATCCTCCGAGACGTAGATGTCCTGGTCGGGATTGCGCGCCGGCACCTTGAGGCGGGCGCGCAGGTCCGGCTCCTCGCCATTGGCGGTGATCGTCAGGCAATCGGTCGGGCAGATGTCGACGCAGGCGTCGCACTCGATGCAGAGATCGGCGCGAAACACCGTTTGCGCATCGCAGTTCAGGCACCGCTGGGTCTCGTTGTAGGCCAGTTGCCGGTCGTAGCCCAGTTCGACCTCGACGCGGACATCCTTCAGCGCGATCCCGCTGTCGCGCAAGGGCACCTTGTGCCGGTGCTCGGGCGTGATGTCGTTGTCATAGCTCCACTCGTGGATGCCCATCTTCTGGCTGAGGAGCGTCGTGTGCGGCGGCGGGCGGTCGCGCACGTCCCCGCCCTTGCAGAACCGGTCGATGGAGATCGCCGCCTCGTGCCCGTGGGCGACCGCCCAGATGATGTTCTTCGGCCCGAAGGCCGCATCGCCGCCGAAGAAGACCTTGGGCAGGCTCGACTGGAAGGTGACGGGGTCCACCACCGGCATGTCCCAGTCGCCGAAGGCGAGGCCGATGTCCCGCTCGATCCAGGGAAAGGCGTTCTCCTGCCCGACGGCCACAAGCACGTCGTCGCAGGGGATGTGATGGTCCGGCTCCCCCGTGGGAACCAGGCGGCGGCGGCCCTTGTCGTCGTACTGCGCGGCCACCTTCTCGAACAGCACGCCGGTGAGGCGGCCGCCCTCGTGGGTGAACGCCTTGGGCACGAGGAAGTTGGAGATGCGCACGCCCTCATGCAGCGCGTCTTCCTTCTCCCACGGCGACGCCTTCATCTCCTCGAAGCCGGAGCGGACGACGACGTCGACCTCCTCGCCGCCGAGGCGCAGCGCCGTGCGGCAGCAATCCATCGCCGTGTTGCCGCCCCCGAGGACGACGACCCGCTTGCCGATCCGGTCGACATGGCCGAACGAGACGCTCGACAGCCAGTCGATGCCGATGTGGACGTTGGCGCGCGTCTCCTCCCGCCCGGGGATGTCGAGATCGCGTCCGCGCGGCGCGCCGGTGCCGACGAACACGGCGTCGTAGCCCTCGGCGAGGACCGCCTTCAGGCTGTCGACCCTGTGGCCGAAGCGTGTCTCGACGCCCATGTCGAGGACGTAGCCGACCTCCTCGTCGATCACGGTCTCGGGCAGGCGGAAGCGCGGGATCTGGGTGCGCACCATGCCGCCCGCTTTCGCGTCACCGTCGTAGATCACGATCTCGTAGCCGAGCGGCATGAGGTCGCGCGCAACCGTCAGCGAGGCGACCCCCGCACCGATCAGCGCGATCCGCTTGCCGTTCTTCTCGCGCGGGATCGCCGGAAAGCGGGCGCGCACGTCGCCCTTGTTGTCGGCGGCGACGCGCTTCAGCCGGCAGATGGCGACCGGCTCCTCCTCCACCCGGCCGCGCCGGCAGGCAGGTTCGCACGGGCGGTCGCAGGTGCGGCCGAGGATGCCGGGAAAGACGTTGGACTTCCAGTTGACCATGTAGGCGTCGTCGTAGCGGCCCGCCGCGATGAGCCGGATATACTCCGGCACCGGCGTGTGCGCGGGACAGGCCCACTGGCAATCGATCACCTTGTGGAAGTAATCCGGATCACTGACGTCTGTCGGCTTCACGAACGCACCCCATGTGTTCCCCCCTTGCAGCGCCGAACCGGGTCCTGTCCGGCCCGGTTGTCTTGTTGTCGGCTTCCGGGGAAGGCATGCGTCCGGAAGCCAGCGCCGACAAATTGAATTACAAGGGATTTCCACCCCGAAACGGTTAGTGAATCAAGTAAATTCAGAAATCTCTTTCACTCTTCTGAACGGACACATCGCGCTGGCGGGCGAACGCACCGCGAGGCGGCGCGCGAAGGGGTCCGCAACGCAGCGCCGGCGCGCAGCCGGATTGCGGCCCGGCCGGATCTTCGGGGGTCCTGGGCACGCGGCCTGACGCCGGGGCGGTGGCACGCGGACCGCAACAGGCGTAGGCTCGGCTGCATGACGCCCGCGACGGGAGCGGAATCTTGCTGAAAGCCGCCAGCCTCACGATCATCGCCCTGTGCGCCTTCGCCGCCAATTCGGTCCTGGCGCGGCTGGCGCTCGAGGCCGGGGAGATCGACGCGTTCGGCTACACGGGCGTGCGCCTCGCTTCGGGGGCGGCCATGCTCGGCGCCATCCTCATCGTGCGCCGTCCGGCCCGCCCGCGGGCGCCGGGGTCCACTTACGGGACATGGCGCGCGGCAGGCGCGTTGTTCGGGTATGCCATCGCATTCTCCATCGCCTACCTGATGCTGGCGACGGGAACGGGCGCGCTGATCCTGTTCGCCACCGTCCAGTTCGGCCTGCTCGGCTGGGCCGTGCTGAAGGGAGAGCGCCCGGCGCCGGCGGAATGGGCTGGGATGGCCCTCGCGTTCGGCTCCCTCCTCTACCTCCTGTCGCCCGGTCTGGAGGCGCCGCATCCGCTCGGCGCCGCCCTGATGATCGCTGCGGGCCTGTGCTGGTCGGTCTACACGGTCCTGGGCCAGGCCTCGCGCGCGCCGCTGTCGGATACGGCGGGGAATTTCCTGCGCTGCCTGCCCGTGGCCCTCGTCCTCGCGGGCGCCGGCGCGATCGCGCAGGCGCCCAGCGGCCGCGGGCTGGCGCTGGCCGTCGCGTCGGGAGCGATCGCGTCCGGCCTGGGCTACGCGATCTGGTACCTGGTGCTGCCCATGCTGACACGTGCGAGCGCGGCCTTCCTGCAACTGACGGTTCCGGCCATCGCGGCCGCCGGCGGCATTGTCTTCCTCGGCGAGATCCTCACGGAACGCCTTGCCATCGCGTCCGCCGGAATCCTCGGCGGCGTGGCGCTGGCCCTCCTCGCCGCGGAACGGCGCAGGGCGCGCATGGCGGCCCGGACGTGAGGCAGGCCGCGCCCCGCAGCCGAAGCGCGCGCCGTGCGCTGGCCGCCCTGATTCTGTGGCTATCCGCGCCGCTCGCCGCCCCCAGTGCGCTGGCCGGGGGAAACGGCACCCTGAGCTTCGTCCTCGAGAACGATCTCTTCTACAATGCCGACCGGCACTACACGAACGGTGTGCGCGCCTCCTGGCTCTCGCCCCGCCGGGAGTCGTCGAGCCTCGCCGTGCGCGCCGCACGCCTGTTCCCGCTGTTCCCCGAGACCGGCGCGGTGCGGACCGAATACGCGCTCGGCCAGAACATGTACACGCCGGGCGACATCACGCTCGCCAATCCTCCCGCCGACGACCGGCCCTATGCGGGCTGGACCTACGCCAGCGTGGGCCTGATCGCGGAGACCGGCAGCAGGCTGGACCAGCTGGCGTTCAGCCTGGGCGTCGTGGGGCCAGCGTCCCTCGCCGCGGAGACACAACGCATCGTCCACGAGATGACCGGCGCCGACGATCCGCGCGGCTGGAAGACCCAATTGCGCAACGAGCCCGCGCTGGTCCTCACCTACCAGCGGAGCTGGCGCGGCTATGCCTCGGAAACGTTCCACGGTCTCGGCATCGACGTGACGCCGCACGCCGGGGGCGCGCTGGGCAATGTGTTCACCTACGTCAATGCGGGCCTGACGGTCCGTTTCGGGGAACGGCTGCCGCTCGACTACGGTCCGCCCCGCATCCAGCCGAGCCTGCCCGGCTCGGGCTTCTTCGTCCCGGCGGACGGGTTCTCGTGGTACCTGTTCGCCGGGGTCGAGGGCCGCGCGGTCGCCCGGAACATCTTTCTCGACGGCAACACGTTCCGCGACAGCCGCAGCGTGGACAAGAGGGTGCTCGTGGGCGACCTGCAGTACGGCCTTGCGGTGATGTGGGGAGGCGTCCGGCTCGCCTACACCCATGTCATGCGCACCAAGGAGTTCGAGGGGCAGGACGAGCCCTCCGATTTCGGGGCGTTCAGCGTGTCGCTGTCGTTCTGAGCGCGTCCCGCCCGGTCGCCACTGCCTCAGGCCCGGCGCGCTTCCAGCAGAGACGCGCAATAGCTGCGCCAGCCGCCGAAGGGCGTGATGTCCTCTGCCCCGTCGAGCCCCGCGCTTTCGCACAGGAAGCCATGGACGGCCGTGCCGTCGGAAAGCGCCACGGTGCCGATCGACAGGGGCGAGGGGATGCCCGCGAGGAAATCGCCGACAGACTCCCGTGGCAGCGCCCAGACCTCGAGCGCGATGGACGCGCCGCGCCCGGTCCGCACGAGTCCCGGCCGCTTCGGCGGACCGCCCGCCAGGGCGTAGAG
>JAJLJT010000054.1:0-12129 GCA_033844555.1 Alphaproteobacteria bacterium
CGCCGCGGAGAGCGCGGCACGCGCCGGGGAGGCCGCGGACGATACCGTTGCCTCCGGCGAGGACGAGGGCGAGGAGGCCGAGGATGGCCGGTCCGCCGATGCCTCCGGCGACGAGGAGAAGCCGCGCAAGCGCCGTCGCGGACGCCGGGGCGGTCGCCGCCGCCGGAAGACGGAGGGTGCGGACGCCGCCGCCACCGAAGAGGACGGCACGCCGCGCGAAGCGCCCGAGGTGATTGTCGAAAGCCGGGAAACCCTTGGCGAGGCCGTGGACATCGGCGCGGGCGCCGATCTGCCACAAGCGCCGGAAACCGCGCCCGAAGCAGCGACGCCCGCCGCGGCCGAAGCGGCTGAGCCCCCTTCGGAAGCGGAGGTCAGGAAGCCGCGCAGGGCGCGCAAGCCGCGCAAGACCGCAGCCGAGGCCCCCGCGGACGCCACGCCCGAACCCGCCGATGAGAGCGAGGCGGCGCCCGCGAAGCCGCGCGCCCGGCGCCGCAAGAAGGCGGAGCCCGTCGAGGCCCCGGAAGCCGCGCCGGCTGCCGTTGACGCGGTGAGCGAGGCCCCGGCGGCGGACACTGCGCCCGAACCGGCGCCGGAGCCCCGGCCCGAATCTGAGCCCGAGGCCGCGCCTGAGCCTGAGCCCGAGACCGTCTCTGCCGACGGTGCGGAGACGCAGGGCCCGGCCCGCGCGGAGGAACCGGTCAAGCAGGCCCGCCGCGGCTGGTGGCGCACCCGGTTCCTGCGGCAGGAGTCCTGAGACACTCCGCAAGGGCGGACAAGAGGCCGGATCCCGTCGGGGTCCGGCCGCGTCTTTCTTGCCGCGCCCTCTTGCCCATCGCCCGCCGTTCCATATTTCTGCCGTGGTCGCGGCGGACATCTGGAGCATGGCCTTGACGCATCCACTCACCCGCCCCTGGCAGCGCCTTCTGGGCGCGGCGCTCGTGCTGCTGACGTTGGCGGCCTCCTTGCCCGCGCGGGCGCAAACCGTC
Organism: Alphaproteobacteria bacterium; assembly: GCA_033844555.1. Classification (GTDB taxonomy): domain Bacteria; phylum Pseudomonadota; class Alphaproteobacteria; order Futianiales; family Futianiaceae; genus Futiania. The sequence goes on from JAJLJT010000054.1 coordinate 987, forward strand.
ATCCGCGACGCGGAAATCGAGGGCCTCGTCGCCGACTACGCAGACCCGATCTTCGCTGCCGCCGGGCTCTCCGGCACGGGCGCCGGTGTGGTGCTGCTCGCCGACAACAGCATCAACGCCTTCGTGATCGGCGGGCAGACCATCTACATCCATACCGGCCTGCTGCGTGCCGCCGAAACGCCCGACCAGGTGATCGGCGTGATCGCGCACGAGACCGGGCATATCACGGCGGGACACGTCTCGCGCATCCGAAGTGCGGCTGCCCAGGCGACCGTGCCGATGATCCTCACGGCCATTCTGGGGGCAGCCGCGGCCGCCGCAGGTTCCGGCGAGGCGGCGGCGGGCATCATGACCGCAGGCCAGCAGTTCGGCATGGGCCAGTTCCTGCGGTATTCGCGCACGCAGGAGGCATCTGCCGACCAGGCCGCCGCGAATTACCTCGAGGCGGCGAACGTGCCGCTTGAAGGTCTGATCGAGTTGCTCGAGACGCTTGCCGACCAGAATGTGCTGGGCCGCACGCTGGAGAATTCCTACGCGCTGACCCACCCGCTGTCGCGGGAGCGGATCGCCCTGCTGGAACGCCGCGCGGCCGACGCCCGGCAACGCGCCGCCCGGCAGCCTCCGTCCGCCGCGGCCGCCCTGCAGCTTCGCCACGAGCGCGCGCGCGCCAAGATCACCGGCTTCCTCGAATCGCCGCAAGTGGCGCTCAACCGTTACCCGGTCGCGGATACCTCGCTTCCCGCCCGCTACGCCCGCGCGATCGCCTATCACCGCAACGCGAACTACGACGCCGCCGACCGCGAGACCGCGAGCCTCATCGCACAGGCGCCGAACGACCCCTATTTCCATGAACTTCGGGGCCAGATGCTGTTGGAGCGCGGGCGCATCCCCGATGCGGTCACGGCTTACCGCGAAGCCGTCCGCCTTGCGCCCGACGAGCAACTCATCCGGATCGCGCTCGGCCAGGCGCTGGTCAGGACCGAGGATCGCGAGCAGACGGTCGAGGGGCTCGCCATGCTGGAGGCCGCCCTGCGGATCGCGCCCGACTACACGCCGGCGTGGCGCACGCTGGCCAATGGCTACGACCGCATCGGCGACACCGCGCGGGCCCAGCTTGCAACGGCAGAACGGCTTGTGCGCGAGAACAAGATCGCCGAAGCAAAGATGCAGGCGGCCCGTGCGATGCGCGCGCTGCCGAACGGATCGCCCGCCTGGCTGCGCGCGGCCGACATCGAATCCATGGTGGCGCCGGACGAGCCGCGCGACCGCAACCGCTGAACCGAGGAATGCGTCCCATGTCCCTGACCGCCCGATCCACGTCGCTTGCCCGCAGACTGGCTGCCGCCGCCCTGCTCGCGCTTGTCGCCCTGCTGCCCGCGCGCGCGGCGCTGGCGAGCGAGGCTGTCGCCCCCTTCTCCGCCGAACAGACGCAGGCGGTCGAGACGATCGTCGAGCGTTATCTTCTCGAGAACCCGGAGCTGATGGTCCGCGTTTTCCAGAATCTCGAAGCCCGCCAGCAGGCCCAGCGCGACGCACAGGTGCGCGACATGCTGGCTGCGAATCGCGACGAGCTTGTCGACGACGGCCGCTCGCTCGTGCTCGGCAATCCGAACGGCGACGTGACCGTGGTGGAGTTCTTCGACTATCGCTGCGGCTACTGCAAGCAGGCGCATCCGACCGTGAAGGCGCTGATCGAGGCAGATCCGAACGTGCGCGTCGTGCTGAAGGAATTTCCGATTCTGGGGCCCAATTCGGTCATCGCCACCCAGGCCGCCATCGCCTCTCGCGAGCAGGGCCTCTATGCGGAGTTCCACGATGCCCTGCTGGAACACGAGGGCAACCTGACGGAGGATGCCGTCTACGAGATCGCGCGCGGTCTGGGAATGGACATGTCGAAGCTGCGCGAGGACATGGGCGCGCCCGTGGTGCGGGAGACGATCGCGGCAAACATGGCGCTGGCGCAGAAACTGGCCATCGACGGCACGCCGACTTTCATCATCGGCGATGCCCTGATGCCCGGCGCGGTCGGCCTCCCGGCGCTCAAACGGGCGGTGGAGACGGCGCGCACCGGCTGCACCACCTGCTGACCTCCGGCCTCGGTTCAGGCCACCGGCCCGTCCCGCAAGCCGGTCTCAGATGAGGCCGGCAAGCGGCGAGGACGGGTCGGCATAGCGCTTCTTCGGCATGCGGCCCGCCAGGTACGCCTCGCGGCCCGCGATCACCGCATGCTTCATCGCGCGCGCCATGCGGATCGGATCCCTGGCCTCGGCGATGGCCGTGTTCATCAGCACAGCGTCGCAGCCAAGCTCCATCGCCACGGCGGCGTCCGACGCCGTGCCGACGCCCGCGTCGACCAGCACCGGCACCTGCGCCTGCTCGATGATGAGGCGGATGTTGACCTTGTTCTGGATGCCGAGGCCGGAACCGATGGGCGCGCCCAGCGGCATGATCGCGCAGCAGCCCGCGTCTTCCAGCTTCTTCGCATAGACGGGATCGTCGGAGCAGTAGACCATCACCTCGAACCCGTCCTTCAGGAGGAGTTTCGCCGCGCGCAGGGTTTCTTCCATGTCCGGGTAGAGGTGCTTCGGGTCGGACAGGACCTCCAGCTTGACCAGGTTCCAGCCGCCGGCCTCGCGCGCCAGCCGCAGTGTGCGCACCGCGTCCTCGCCGGTGAAGCAGCCCGCCGTGTTCGGCAGGTAGGTGACCGTCTTCGGGTCGATGAAGTCCGCGAGCATCGGTTGGGACGGATCGGAGAGGTTCACCCGGCGCACCGCGACCGTCACGATTTCCGCGCCGGATGCCTCGAGCGCGCGGGCGTTGGTCGCGTAGTCCTTGTACTTCCCCGTTCCGATGATCAGGCGCGAGCGGAAGGTGCGGCCCGCCACGCTCCACGTATCCTCGCCGGCCGTCTCCGCATGGTCGCCGCCGCCGATGAAGTGCACGATCTCCAGCCGGTCGCCGTCGGCGACGCGCACGGTGTCATAGGTCGAACGGGGCACGATCTCCAGGTTGCGTTCGACCGCGACCTTCGCCGGGTCGAGCGAAAACTCCCGCAGCAGTTCGGCAACCGAAACGGGCCTGTCGAGGGTTTTCGATTCGCCGTTCAGCGTCACTTGCATTCTTACATCTCCGATCCCCGGATGCCGCGTTCGGCGCGGACTTGACCCCGTGCATTCGACGATCCGGGCTGCATGTCAAGGCCCTCGCGCCGATTGTGGTTTGGCGCGCAGCCGGTGAACCGATATATAGGGGCGCATCGGCATCTTGCACCTGAGTCTTCATGACCCACCGCATCCTTGTCATTCACGGGCCCAACCTGAACATGCTCGGCACGCGCGAGCCTGGCATCTACGGGTCCGCGACGCTTGCCGCCATCGACGCGGACCTCGCGGATGCGGCGGACGGCGTCGGCGCGGCGGTCACCTGCCGGCAATCCAACGCCGAAGGAGACATCGTCGGCTGGATCCAGCAGGCAGCCGTCGAGTTCGATGGCATCGTCCTCAATGCGGGCGCCTATACGCACACGTCGGTCGCCATTCACGACGCGATCCGCGCGTGCGGCAAGCCGGTGATCGAGGTGCACCTGTCCAACACCGCGGCGCGGGAGAGCTTCCGGCACACGTCCTATGTGAGCCCGGTTGCGCTGGGCGTCATCATGGGGCTGGGCCCCCTCGGCTACCGGCTTGCGCTGCAGGCGCTGGCCGCCCATCTCGACCGCGGATGACCACGAGCAGAACCAGAAGGACCGACATGGCGAAGGGTACCATCGACCAGGATCTCATCCGGCAGCTGGCCAACCTCCTCGACGAGACGAAGCTGACCGAGATCGAGGTGGAGCAGGACGGAACCCGCGTGCGCGTGGCGCGCGCGGGCGTGGCCGCGGCGGTGCCCGCGCCCGTCGCCGCAGCGCCGCAGGCCGCCCCGGCGGTGGAGGCCGCGCCTGCCGCGCACGATCCGTCCAAGACGGTGACCTCCCCCATGGTCGGCACGGTCTATCTCGCGCCCGAGCCCGGGGCAGCCGCCTTCGTGCAGCCTGGCGACCAGGTGCAGGAGGGACAGACCCTCTTCATCGTCGAGGCCATGAAGGTGATGAACCCGATTGCCGCGCCGCGCGGCGGGCGCGTGAAGCAGATCCTCGTCAACGACGGCGAACCCGTCGAATATGGCGAGCCTCTGCTGATCCTCGAATGATCCGGGGTGCGCGGGGAAAGCATGTTTGAAAAGGTCCTGATCGCGAATCGTGGCGAGATCGCCCTGCGGATCCATCGTGCCTGCAAGGAGATGGGGATCCGTACGGTCGCCGTGCACTCCACGGCCGACGCCGACGCCATGCACGTCCGGCTCGCCGACGAGAGCGTGTGCATCGGGCCGCCGGCCGCCGCCGAGAGCTACCTCAACATTCCGAGCATCCTGGCCGCGTGCGACGTCACCGGGGCGGAGGCGATCCACCCGGGCTATGGCTTCCTGTCGGAGAACGCGCGTTTTGCCGACATCATCACGGCGCATGGCCTCACCTTCATCGGTCCCCGGGCCGAGCATATCCGCCTGATGGGCGACAAGATCGCGGCGAAACAGGCAGCCCGCGACCTTGGCATTCCCGTCGTTCCGGGGTCGGACGGACCCGTGACCAGCGAGGACGAGGCTGTCTCCGCCGCGCGCGGCATCGGCTATCCCGTGATCGTGAAGGCCGCGGCCGGCGGCGGCGGCCGGGGCATGAAGGTCGCCCGCGACGAGACCGAACTGAAGTCGGTCATCCGCACCGCCCGGGCCGAGGCGAAGGCCGCCTTCGGTGACGACGCCGTCTACATCGAGAAGTATCTCGCCAATCCCCGCCATATCGAGATCCAGGTGATCGGCGACGGCTTCGGCAATTCGGTCCACCTCGGCGAGCGCGACTGCTCCCTGCAGCGCCGTCACCAGAAGGTTCTGGAGGAAGCCCCCTCGCCCGCCCTCAACGAGGCCGACCGCGCCCGCATCGGGACCGTCGTCGCCGACGCGATCCGCAAGCTGGGTTATCTGGGCGTCGGTACGGTGGAATTCCTCTACGAGAACGGGGAGTTCTACTTCATCGAGATGAACACCCGGCTGCAGGTGGAGCACCCGGTGACAGAGGCGATCACCCGTATCGACCTGGTGCGGGAGCAGATCCGCATCGCCGCCGGTCTGCCGCTCTCGTTCCGCCAGGAAGACGTTATCCTGTCGGGCCACGCGATCGAATGCCGGATCAACGCCGAGGATCCCCGCACCTTCCGGCCGTCGCCCGGCACGATCACGGACTTCCACGCGCCCGGCGGCCTCGGCGTGCGGCTCGATTCCGCCATCTACTCCGGCTACCGCATCCCGCCCTATTACGACAGCCTGATCGGCAAGCTGATCGTGCACGGCAACACCCGCAACGAATGCCTGATGCGCCTGCGCCGTTCTCTGGGCGAGTTCGTGATCGGCGGGATCAGCACGACGATCCCGCTGTTTCAGGAACTGATCGAGAACCCGGACTTCATGAACGGCGACTATGACATCAAGTGGCTGGAGCGCCACCTGTCCGACGAGCCGAAAGCGCCGGAGACGGACGACAAGGGGTGAGCGACCGCGCCCTCACACCGGAGCTGCTGCTGCGGGCCTATGCGCTCGGCATCTTTCCCATGGGCCAGTCGCGCAGCGACCCGACGCTCTATTGGGTCGATCCGGAAGAACGCGGCATCCTTCCGCTCGACGGGCTTCATGTGCCGCGGCGGCTGGCAAAGACCGTCCGCCAGGCGCCATACGCCGTCACGGTCGACCGGGATTTCCCCGGGATCCTGAGGCTGTGCGCCGAAAGCGCGCCGGACCGGCCGGAAACCTGGATCAATCCGCGTATCGACGCGCTCTACCGCGACCTGTTCGTCATGGGCGCGGCGCACAGCGTCGAATGCTGGGAAGACGGTCGCCTCGTCGGCGGGCTCTACGGCGTATCGCTGGGCGGCGCCTTTTTCGGCGAGAGCATGGTCAGCCGTGCGCGCGACGCCAGCAAGATCGCGCTGGTTCACCTTGTCGCCCGTCTGCGCCATGGCGGGTACCGCCTGCTCGACACGCAGTTTCAGACCCGGCATCTGGCACAATTCGGCGTGATCGAGATCCCGCGCCCGCGCTACCGCGAACTGCTCGCCGAGGCGATCGAGGCCGCGGATGCGAACTTCCACGCACTGCCCGAGGACACTGGCCCTCAGGATGTGCTGCAGCTTGCGACCCAGACGTCGTAGGTCGGGTGCTCGAGCGGGTTGAGCGCGGGCATCTCGCTCAGCATCCAGCCGTCGAAGACCCGCTTCGTTTCGCCCTGCGCCGTGCGATAGTCGATCACGAGCCGGGCCTTGGCGCCCTCCCCCGCCTCGACCACGCAGCGCTCCAGCCGGATCGTCAATGCGCCGAAGGTGGCCGCCTCGCCGACCTTCAGATCGATGTCGGTAATGCGCGTCGTGACCTTGTCGAGCGCGCGCAGCGTCGCCGACGTCGCCTCCGCCGCGCCGGCGCCGCCGGCGGCCAGCGCAAGCGCGCCGGCGGCAGCGAGTCCGAACCGGCGGAACGCCTCAGCCCAGCGACGCATGGAACCTCAACCGCACATAATCCGCCCGCCACTGTCCCTTGCTGTCCCGCAACACCGGCGTCAGCAGGTCCACCGCCTCGTCGCGCACCGCGGCCCGTTCCTGCGCATCGAGGCCGCTCAGCAGCGGTGCTGCCAGCGTATCGAGCCAGCGCGCCATGCCTGCCACGACCGGCGTCGGGCGCGGGATCAGCGCGATGTCGCGCACGGTGAAGCCTTCGGATTCGAGAAGCTCGGCATACTCCTCCGGCGTCGGGAAGTACCATGGATTCGGAAGCCCCTTGCCGAGGCCACGCGCTTTCAGGATCGCCCGGATCGCCGTCTCGATCGCAGCCACATTGCCCTTGCCGCCGAACTCGCCCACGAAACGGCCGCCCGGCTTCAACGCGCGCGAGACCCCCTGAACCACGGCGCGAGCGTCCGGCATCCAGTGCAGCGCCGCGTTGCTGAAGACCGCGTCGAACTGCCCCTCGAAAGCGAGTTCCATCGCATTGCCGATCTCGGCGGGGATGCCCAGGGCCCGCGTCGCCGCCACCATGTCCGGGCTGGCGTCGAGCCCAAGCACTTCGGCGCCGCGCGCCACGATCTTCTGGGTCAACACGCCGTCGCCACAGCCGATGTCGAGGATGCGCTCGCCGGGTTTCGGGTCGAGAAGGTCCACCAACGGCGCTGCCAGGTCGGACACGAAACGCGCGTTCGCCGCATAGTCCTCCGGCGACCAGGCCATTGCGCCGCTCATTGCGCCTCCTCCTGCTTGCTGCCGGCGCTGAACACCGCCTGCCCCAGCAGCCCGATCAGGTCCACCGCGCCCTGCGTGTGCAGAAACTCGTCGCCCGGCTTCATCATGTCGTCGGCCGCACCCGGCTCGATGGAAAGATATGCCCCGCCCAACAGGCCTTCGCTCGCGACGCGGATCGAGGAATCGGCAGGAATCTCGATCGTCGGATCCACCGAGATCGTCACCTTCGCGAAATAGGTCTGCCGGTCGAGCGCCTGGTCGGTCACCTGGCCGATCTTGATTCCCGACAGGCGGACGTCTGTCCCGCGCGTCAGCCCGTCGGCGCGGTCGAAATTGGCAACCAGCGCGTAGCCGCCCGACACCTCGCTGTCGGCGCGCGAATAGGCGTAGACGAAAAAGCCGACGGCAACCGCAAGAACAAGCGCGCCGATCAGGGTCTCGACCAGTTTCTCGCGCATGGCGCGTGACACCTCCGGGGGCTCGTGCCGACACCGGCCCTTGGGCGGGCCTTACTCGGGTTGCCAGGCCTCATAGTCGGGCGCGGGCCGCGCCAGGTTGCCGCCGCGCGCCAGCGAGCCCGGCGGGAAATAGGCCGCCTCGCTCCCCGTCGGGTTCGGCATGTGCGGCTTCTCCCAGGGCTTGGAGGGAAGCGGCGCAACCGTCGGCGGCTCCTTCACCGTGTGATGCAGCCAGGCGTGCCAGTCCGGCGGCACCCGCGAGGCCTCGGCCTCTCCGTTATAGATGACCCACCGCCGGTCGCCCTGGCGGCTGCGGTAGTAGACGTTGCCAGCCCCGTCCTCGCCCACGCGCACGCCCTTGCGCCAGGTATAGAGCGCCGTGCCGATGGTCTGGCCGTTCCACCAGGTGAAGATCTGCTTCAGAAGCTTCATGTCGTGCCCGCGTCGGTAAGTCCGGCCCTTGGCGGCCGTCCGCGGTCTATGTAGCAGCCGACGCGCGAGGCGGCAAACACAACCCGCGCCGCTGTCAGCCGACCATCCAGACCCCGCCGTCGTCGGCGGGGGCGGCGCTCAGGACGGGGCGGTACATCTCCCCCTCCAGCACAAAGCGCACGGGCGCGTCCACCGCGCGGCGCAGACGCTTGCCCAGATCTTCCCGCGTGACCGGTTTGGCGAGAAACTGCGCACACCCAAGAGCGCGCGCCGCCATGACCGCCTTGGGATTCGCATGGCCGGTGACCATCACCACCGGGCAGGTCGCGCGCTCTCCGAAACGGGCATGGCGCAACGCGCCCAGAAACGCCAGTCCGTCGACCGGCGCCATGGTGAGGTCGGTGACGATCGCATCGAAGGGCCGCGCGGCCACCATGTCGAGCGCCTGCTGGCCCTCCGCCGCCTCGTGGACGTCCTCGACGCCCAGCAGGAACAGCATGTCGGTGATGAGCCGGCGCATCATTTCATGGTCTTCGACCACGAGTACGCTGAGGTTTCTACCGGCAAGCGGTGCATGCGCCATGCGATCGGTTCCGGCCTCGCCGGCTCCCTGTTCGAACGCCGGGGTCGAAGTCTAGGTGCAAGGGGTTAATCAACCCTTCCCCGCGCTGTCCCCAGCGCGGTTCCAGCAGCGTCGCGCCGTTCCGAATCTTATCCACATGATTCACCCTTTGCGCCGACATGTGGTGTTTAGGGGTGTCAAGCCCACAAAATCTATTGCACCCGGCGCCGGGCTTGCGCATTCTCTGGGGGTCGCCGGCGCCAACGGCCCCGGCACGCGTTCAAACAATCGGGCGTAGCCGTCGACCGCATCGGAAGAGTGGGAATTCCGGGCACGGGAGGCGTGCGTCCAGACGCCAAGTTTCGGGGGACAGCATGCGCATCGAACGCCGCTACACGTCAGAAGGTCAATCGCCCTACGCGGCGATCGCGTTCCGCACCACGTCGAGCGAGATCCGCAATCCGGACGGCTCGGTGGTCTTCAAGCTCGACGGGATCCAGGTTCCGCAGGCGTGGAGCCAGGTGGCGGGCGACATCATCGCGCAGAAGTATTTCCGCAAGGCGGGCGTGCCCGCGGCGCTGAAGGCGGTCGAGGAGAACGACGTCCCCTCCTGGCTGTGGCGCAAGGTTCCGGACGATGCGGCACTGGCGAAGCTTCCCGAGGAGGAGCGTTTCGGCGGCGAGACCGATTCCCGCCAGGTGTTCGACCGGCTGGCGGGCGCGTGGACCTATTGGGGCTGGAAGGGCGGCTACTTCGATTCCGAAGCCGACGCCCAGGCCTATTTCGACGAGATGCGCTACATGCTCGCCACTCAGCGGGCGGCCCCGAACAGCCCGCAGTGGTTCAACACCGGCCTGCACTGGGCCTATGGAATCGACGGCCCCGGCCAGGGCCACTACTACGTCGACTTCCAGAGCGGCAAGCTGACCAAGTCGAAGTCGGCCTATGAGCATCCGCAGCCGCACGCCTGCTTCATCCAGGGAATCGACGACGACCTGGTCGGCGACGGCGGCATCATGGACCTCTGGGTGCGCGAGGCGCGGCTGTTCAAGTACGGGTCGGGCACGGGGACGAACTTCTCCCGCCTGCGCTCGGAGAACGAGCCCCTGTCGGGCGGCGGGAAGTCCTCGGGCCTCATGTCCTTCCTCAAGATCGGCGACAGGGCGGCGGGCGCGATCAAGTCGGGCGGCACGACGCGCCGCGCGGCCAAGATGGTGGTGGTCGACGTCGACCATCCGGACATCGAGAAGTACATCGGCTGGAAGGTGAAGGAGGAGCAGAAGGTCGCGGCGCTCGTCGCGGGTTCCAAGCTCTGCAACCAGCACCTGAACGCGATCATGCGCGCCTGCATCAATTGCGAGGCGGATGGCGAGGATTGCTACGACCCGCGCAAGAACCCGGCCCTGAAGCGCGAGATCAAGGCCGCCCGCGCCGCCATGATCCCGGAGAACTACGTCAAGCGCGTCATCGACTTCGCCCGCCAGGGCTATTCGGAGATCGATTTCGACGTCTATGACACCGACTGGGATTCGGAGGCCTATGTCACGGTCGCCGGGCAGAACTCCAACAACTCCGTCCGCGTGACCGACGCCTTCCTGCGCGCGGTCGAGGAAGACGGCATGTGGGAGCTGACGCGCCGCACCGACGGCAAGGTCGCCGCCCGCGTCCGCGCCCGCGAGCTGTGGGAGCAGATCGGCCACGCCGCCTGGGCGTCGGCCGACCCGGGCATCCAGTACCACTCCACGATCAACGACTGGCACACCTGCCCGGCCGACGGCGACATCCGGGCGTCGAACCCGTGCTCGGAGTACATGTTCCTCGACGACACGGCCTGCAATCTCGCCTCGCTGAACCTCATGCAGTTCCGTCAGGAAAGCGGGCACTTCGACATCGACGGGTTCGAGCATGCGGTGCGGCTGTGGACCGTCACGCTCGAGATCTCGGTGCTGATGGCGCAGTTCCCGTCGAAGAAGATCGCGCAGCTCTCTTACGAGTTCCGCACGCTGGGCCTGGGCTTCGCCAACATCGGCGGCCTGCTGATGTCGTCCGGCCTCTCTTACGACAGCGCCGAAGGCCGCGCGCTGTGCGGGGCGATCACGGCGGTGATGACCGGCGTTTCCTACGCGACGAGCGCGGAGATGGCGGGCGAGCTGGGCGCCTTCCCGGGCTATGAGCGCAATTCCGCGCACATGCTGCGCGTCATCCGCAACCACCGCCGCGCCGCCCATGGCGCGACGGAGGGGTACGAGGGCCTCAACACGACGCCCGTGCCGCTCGACGCCGCCAACTGCCCGGATGCCGACCTGGTGACGGCCGCGCGCCGCGCGTGGGACCGCGCGCTGGAACTGGGCGAGGTCAATGGCTACCGCAACGCG
>JAJLJT010000055.1:0-12061 GCA_033844555.1 Alphaproteobacteria bacterium
CGAAAGCCCGTGCAACGGGGGGATCAGGTGACGACGGCATGGATCGCGGGCGTGGGCGACACGTCCTTCGGACGGCACGAGGGCCTGGACACGCTCGACCTCATGTCGGCGGCGACGCGCGCCGCGCTCGACGATGCGGGCATGACCCGCGCCGACGTGGACGGCGTGCTGACCGGCTATTCGACGGCGATGCCCCACCTGATGCTCGCCTCCCTCTTTGCCGAGCATTTCGGCCTCGACCCCAGCTATTGCCACAGCATGCAGATGGGCGGCGGCACCGGCTGCGGCCTCGTCATGCTGGCGAAGCTTCTCGTGGAGTCGGGCCAGTGCGAGACCGTGCTCGTCGCGGCGGGCGAGAACCGGCTGACCAACACCGGCGGGCGCGACAGCGTGATCCAGACGCTGGCGCAGGTGGGCCACGCCACGCAGGAGGTCCCCTTCGGCGCGACCATCCCGGGCTATTACGGGCTGCTCGCCTCCGCCTACATGGCGGCCTACGGCATTACCGAGGAGGACCTCGCCGAGCTTGCGGTCCTCATGCGCACCCACGCCGCGCTGCACCCCGGCTCCCACCTCACCGACCCGATCACGGTGGCGGACGTCATGGCCTCGCGCCCCATCGCGACGCCCTTGAAGCTGCTCGACTGCTGCCCGATCTCCGACGGCGGCGTGGCGGTCATCGTCACCGCCGACAAGGCGCGTTCGAAGGGCGTCCGGCTCGCGGGCGCGGGCCAGGCGCACCAGCACCAGCACATCTCCGCGGCCCCCAGCCTCAGCCAGTTCGGCGGCGGCCCCGCGGCGGCGCGCGCGTTCGCTGAAGCCGGCCTCGCGCCGAAGGACGTACAGGTCGCGGGCGTCTACGACAGCTTCACGATCACCGCGGCGATCCTGCTGGAGGAGATCGGGCTGGCCGAGCGGGGTGAGGCCGCAGCGCGTGCCCGCGCCGGCGATTTCGGACCCAATGGCGTGCTGCCGCTCAACACGCACGGCGGGCTTCTGTCCTTCGGCCACTCCGGCGTGGCGGGCGGCATGGCCCATTTCGTCGAGGTGGTGCGCCAGATGCTGGGCAAGGCGGATGCCCGCCAGATGCCCACGCGTCCGGAGATCGGCTTCGTCCACGGCGACGGCGGGATCCTGTCCTCGCACGTCAGCCTTCTCCTCACCCAGTCCTGAGCCAAGAGGGGAGAGACCGCCCATGCGCGCCCTGCTCGACCGTTACCGCGCCGATGCCGAGGCCGGCCGCCTCGCCTTCCAGTCCTGCCGCGCGTGCGGCGCGAACCAGGCCTTCCTGCGCCCCTTCTGCCAGGCGTGCGGCAGCGAGGACATCGACTGGCGCCACGCCGCGGGCGGAGGGACGGTCGCCGCCCACTCCGTCCTGCACCGCGCGCCCACGCCCGACTACCGCGCCAAGGTGCCCTATGCCATCGCGCTCGTGGACCTCGACGAGGGCGTGCGGGTGATGACCCACGCCGACCTCGACCTCAGCGTCGGCCAGCGCGTGGCGCTCTCCTTCGCCCCGCACGAGGGGGCCGAGGGCACGCTGCACCTGCCCCGCGTTTCCGCCGCCGAGTGAGGGTGCCCGGTCCCATGAGCCTCGATGCGTTCCTCAACCCGCGCTCGGTCGCGATTATCGGCGCGTCCGACAATCCCGACAAGATCGGCGGGCGGCCCATCCACTACATGCAGAAGTTCGGCTACACGGGCACGCTCTACCCGGTGAACCCGGCGCGCGAGCAGGTGCAGGGGCTGAAATCCTACCCCGATCTCGCCTCCCTGCCCGAGGCGCCGGAGGCCGCCATCATCGCGGTCGCGGGCTCCGCGGCCATCGCGGCGGTGGAGGAGTGCGCGCGCGCCGGCGTCAAGGCCGCCGTCATCATGGCGAGCGGCTTCGGCGAGACCGGCCCCGAAGGCAAGGCGCAGGAAGCGGCCATGCGCGCCATGGCGCACGCGGCGGGCATGCGCCTCGTCGGGCCGAACAGCCAGGGGCTCGCGAACTTCGGCAATGGCGCGATCCTCTCCTTCTCGACCATGTTCATCGAGAGCCCGCCGCAGGACGGCCCCGTCGCCTGCATCAGCCAGTCGGGCGCGATGAGCGTCGTGCCCTACGGGATGCTGCGGGCGCGCGGCATCGGTCTGCGCCACACGCACGCGACCGGCAACGACTGCGACGTCACGGTGGGGGAGCTTGCCGCCGCCGTCGTCCAGGACCCCGGCGTCAAGCTGCTGCTGCTCTATCTCGAGACCTTCAACGACCCGGAAAACCTCGCCCGCGCGGCGGAGATCGCGCGCGAACGCGGCGTGCCGATCATCGCGGTGAAGTCCGGCCGGTCTGAAGACGGCAAGCGCGCGGCCGCCAGCCACACCGGCGCGCTCGCCACCGCCGACCGCGTGGTCGACGCCTTCTTCGAACGCCACGGCATCTGGCGCGCGAACGGCATGCTGGAGCTTGTCCACGCCGCCGAGCTTTACCTGCAGGGCTGGAAACCGAAGGGCCGCAAGCTCGCCGTCATCTCCAACAGCGGCGCGACCTGCGTGCTCTCGGCGGACGCCGCCGACCGGGCCGGGCTGCCGCTCGCCCGCCTCGCGCCGGCACCCGAGACGCGGCTTAAGGAGATCCTGCCCTCCTTCGCCGCAAGCTCGAACCCCATCGACATCACCGCGGCGCTGCTCAGCAATTCCGGGCTGTTCGGCGACGTGCTGCCGGTCGCGGGCAACGATCCGGACGTCGACCTCTTCCTCATCGGCATCCCGGTGAGCGGGCGCGGCTACGACTATCCGCGCTATGCCAAGGACGCGGGCGCCTTCATGCGCGAAAGCGGCAAGGCCGTCGTGCTCGCCGCACCCCAGGCCATCGTGCGCGACGCCTTCGTGGCGGAGGGCGTCCCCGCCTTCGAGACGGAGGACGAGGCGGTCGCCGCGCTCGCCCAGTTCACCGGCCACCACGCGATCATGGCGGCCGCGAAGCCCGCCGCGCTCGCCCCCAAGGGGCCGTCGGGGGACGTCGCCACCCGCTTCCTCGACGAGCATCGCTCGCTTTCCCTGCTGGAGCGGCACGGGCTTCCCGCGGTCGAGCGGCGGCTGTGCCGCAACGTCGCCGAGGCGCAGGCCTTCCAGGTGCATGTCGGCGGGCCCATCGTGCTCAAGGCCTGTTCCGCCGCCCTGCCGCACAAGAGCGAGCATGGCCTCGTGCACCTGAAGCTGGCCGACGCGGACGCCATCGCGCGCGCCTGGCGGGACATCGAGACGCACGCGGCCGGTCTCGGCGTGGCGCTCGACGGCATCCTCGCCGCCCGCATGGCGTCGGGTGCGCGGGAGCTGATCGTGGGCGGCCGCCTCGACCCCATGTTCGGCCCGGTGGTCACGCTGGGCGACGGCGGCATCCTGGTCGAGGCGATGCCCGACAGCACGCTGCTGCTCCCCCCCTTCGACGCGGACGACGTGCGCGCCGCGCTCATGAAGCTGCGCATCGCGCCGCTCTTCCGGGGCGTGCGGGGCCAGCCGCCGCTCGACGTCGCGGGAATCGCGCGCGCGGCCCGCGCGGTTGCCGGCCTGCTGATCGAGGGCGGCGGCCGCATCACCTCGGTCGACGTGAACCCGGTGCTCGTCTCCTCCGACGGCGCGGTCGCCATCGACGCCCTCGTCGAGGGGACGGAGCCCGAGGCCCTCTGCTGACACGCAAAGAGGGCGGCCCCGGCGGGCCGCCCCCCTCGCAGTCTCAAGCCAGTCCGGCGCGTCAGGCGGCCTTGCCGGTCGCCGTCTCCGCGCGCGCCAGCACCTGCTCGACCAGCGTCGCCCAATAGCTCGCGCCCACGGGCAGCGCCTGATCGTTGAAGTCGTAGTGCGGGTTGTGCAGCATGCAGCCGCCGACCTCCCCGCTCGGCGAGGAATTGCCGAGCCAGATGTAGCTGCCGGGCTTCTTCTGCAACATGAAGGCGAAATCCTCCGATCCCATGGACGGCTGCTGGTCGCGGTGGACGTGGTCCTCTCCCACCACCGCAGCGGCGGCGCGGGCGGCAAGCTCCGTCTCCGCCTCCGTGTTGATGGTCGGCGGGTAGCGCCGCTCGTAGCGCATCGTCGCCTGCGCGCCCATGGAGGCGCACACCCCGTCGATGATCCGGCGCATGGCGGGCTCGATCGTGTCCTGCACCTCGGGCTTGAAGCTGCGGGTCGTGCCGCGCAGCACCACCTCGTCGGGCAGGACGTTGTAGGCGTCGCCGCCATGGATCTGCGTCACGCTCACCACCACGGCGTCGAGGGGGTGCGTGTTGCGGCTGGCGATGGTCTGCAGCGCGGTGACGATCTGCGCCGCCACGACCACGGAGTCGACGCCGAGGTGCGGCATCGCGCCGTGCGCGCCCTTGCCCTGCACCGTGATCTCGAAGATGTCGAAGGACGCCATCATCGGCCCGGGCATGACGGCGATGTTGCCGACCTCCATGCCCGGCCAGTTGTGCATGCCATAGACCTGCTCGACCGGAAACGTGTCGAACAGCCCCTCCTCGACCATGACGCGCCCGCCGCCCTCGTTCTCTTCCGCCGGCTGGAAGATGAAATGCACGGTGCCGTCGAAATTGCGCGTCTCGGCCAGGTACTTCGCCGCGCCCAGCAGCATGGCCGTGTGCCCGTCATGGCCGCAGGCGTGCATCTTGCCGGGGTTCTGCGAGGCGTGCTCGAATTCGTTCTTCTCGTGCAGGTCGAGGGCGTCCATGTCGGCGCGCAGGCCGATGGCGCGGCCGGAATCCGTGCGCCCCTTCAGCGTGCCGACGACGCCCGTCCCGGCAAGGCCGCGATGCACCTCCACCCCGAAGCTTTCCAGCATCTTCGCGACGAAGGCGCTGGTCTTGTGCTCCTCGAACGCGGTTTCGGGATGGGCGTGGATTTGCCGCCGCCACGCGGTCATCTCGTCATGGAAGGCGGCGATGCGGTTGATGATCGGCATGGACGGAACATCCCCTGGGAAATCGGTGTCGATTGTCGAGACACGCATTGCACCCGAGGCGTGCGGGGTGCGTCAAGCGGCCCGCGCCCGGTCAGGCCGCCGAATACCACCACACGCCGTCGGCGTCGGTCGTGCGCCGCGCGCGCCCCCGGGCGATCAGGCAATTGAGGTGGGCGAGCGTCTCTCCCGTCGCGAGCCCCCGGTCGTCGTCGCCGATCCGGCGGCGGAACAGCGCCGGGAAGCAGTCGATCGCCCGGCGCGGCTCCGACAGCAGAGCAGCGAGCCGGTCGAGGCCCGCCTCGTGCCGGTCGGCCAGCCGGTTGCAGCGCTCGTGCAGGCCGCGGAACGGCTCGTTGTGCGCGGGCAGGACCAGCACGTCCGCCGCCACCCTCTCGGGGATCGCCCGGCACGACGCGATCCAGGATTCCAGCGGATTGGCGTCCGGCTCCGTCGGATAGACCGAGATGTTGGAGGAGATGCGCGGCAGCACCTGGTCGCCGGAGATCAGCAGCCCGAGTTCCGGGCAATAGAGGCAGGCGTGTTCCGGCGAATGGCCGCGGCCCACGACCACTTCCCAGTCGTGCGCGCCGATCCGGATGCGCTCGCCGTCGACGATGCGGCGATAGGCCGGCGGCAGGGGCTCGACCACCATCCAGAAGCCGCGCCGCGCCCGCTCGCGCCACACCTCCATCATGCGCGCGTCGAAGCCGCAGGCGCGGGCGAAGCTCTCCGCCTCGCCATGCGGTTCCTCGAAACGGTCGAGCGACAGCGTGCGCCCGTAGAAATAATCGGTCCGCGTCATCCACAGCCGCGCCCCGTGCGCGCGGCAGAGTGGGCCCGCCTGCCCCACATGGTCGGGGTGATAGTGCGTGACGATCACGCGCCGCACCGGACGCCCGCCCAGCGGGCCGGCCAGCACCTGCTCCCACAAGCCGGCAATGCCCGCGTCGCGCATGCCCGTGTCGACCAGCGTCCAGCCGTCGCCGTCCGCGATCGCCCAGACATTGATGTGGTCGAGGCCGCCCACCGGCAGCGGCATCCGGATCCAGTAGACGCCGGGCGCGACCGGCCGCGCTTCGCCTGCCTCCGGCACGCTGTCGAAGGGATAGACGAGCGCCTCGCGCGGGCTGGGACCGTCGTCGCGGTCGGTGAGGGAGGCGTCCGGCGAGGCCTTGCGGGCGTTCTGGGCGTTCTGGGCGGTCGAAGCTGTCATGGGCGGCGATGATGGGCCAGTTGACGCAAACGTCAACCGCAGCCCGGCCGGAACCGGCGCGGGGCAGGGTTGCGGGCGGCGCGCCATGCGGCCGCCGCCCGAACGCCAGGCGCCTCAGCTCGCGAGCTGTTCCGCCGTCACCCCGACGAGGTCCGCGCCCGACATCGCGGCGGCGCAATAGCCCTCCGTGTGCGGCAGTTCCTGCTCGGCATAGAAGCGGGCGAGCTGCAGCGCGGTCTGCGCCGTCGGGCTCTCGTCGCCCGCCTTGTGCGCGGCGAGCACGCCCCTGGCCAGGTAGAAGCCGCCCGCGACCGTGCCGAACGCCGACTGGTAGGGCGTGGCGCCCGCCAGCGCATCCTCGATCTCGCCGGACGCGAGCTTCTGGCCGATCCACATGGTCGCGCGGCCAAGCTGCTCCGTCGCCGTCTTCAGCCGGTCGGCGATGGTGACGAGGTGCGGCGCATTGGTCGCGCGCAGCGCGTCCGCCGTTTCCACCACCTCCTCCAGATAGGCGCGCACCACGCCGCCCATCTGCATCGGCAGCTTGCGCGCCACGAGGTCGAGCGCCTGGATGCCGTTCGTGCCCTCGTAGATCGGCGCGATGCGCGCGTCGCGCAGGTGCTGGGCCGCGCCCGTCTCCTCGATGAAGCCCATGCCGCCGTGCACCTGGATGCCGAGGGAGGCGACCTCCACCCCCTTGTCGGTCGACCAGGACTTGGCGACCGGGGTCAGAAGCTCGACGCGCGCCTTGGCGGCCGCCCGCTCCTCCTCCGTCGCCGCGGCCATCGACAGGTCGGCGTGCAGGGCGGTGTCGTAGCACAGGCCGCGCGCGGCCATGGTCAGCGCCTTCATGTGCAGCAGCGTGCGGCGGATGTCCGCATGCTCGATGATCGGCACCATTTCCTTCTGCGCGTGCTGCTTGCCCACGGGCTTGCCCTGCTTGCGCTCCTGCGCATAGGCGAGCGCCTGCTGGAACGCGCGCTCCATGATGCCGACGCCCTGCGTGCCGACCCCGAGGCGGGCGTCGTTCATCATGGTGAACATCGCCTTCATGCCCTGGTTCTCCTCGCCGACGAGGTAGCCGGTCGCGCCCTCGTAGGACATCACGCAGGTGGGCGAGGCATGGATGCCGAGCTTCTTCTCCAGGCTCAGCGGGCGCAGCGCGTTGCGCGCCCCCGGCGTGCCGTCGTCGTTCAGCAGGTACTTCGGCACGAGGAACAGCGAGATGCCGCGCGTGCCGAGCGGCGCATCCGGCAGGCGCGCAAGCACGAGATGGATGATGTTCTCCGCCATCTCGTGGTCGCCATAGGTGATGTAGATCTTGGTGCCGGTGATCTTGTAGGCGCCGTCGCCCGCGGGCTCGGCCTTCGTGGTGAGCGCGCCGACGTCGGAACCCGCCTGCGGCTCGGTCAGGTTCATCGTGCCGGTCCACTGCCCCGTGACCAGCTTGCCGAGGTAGCGTTCCTTCTGCTCGTCGGTGCCGTGCGCCTCCAGCGCGTGGATCGCGCCCTGCGTCAGCAGCGGGCAGAGGCCGAACGACATGTTGGCCGAGGTCATCATCTCCGAAACGGCGATCTGCAGCAGGATCGGCAGGCCCATGCCGCCGTGTTCGGCAGGCGCGGCGACGCCGTTCCAGCCGCCCTCCCAGAACTGGCGGTAGGCGTCGGCCCAGCCGTCCGGCGTCACCACCTTGCCGTCCTTCAGGTGGGAGCCCTGCCGGTCGCCGACCGTGTTGAGCGGGGCCAGAACCTCGGTCGTGAAGCGGCCCGCCTCCTCGACGATCTGGTCGACGAGTTCCGGCGTCGCATCGGCATAGCGTTCGGTCTCGGCCAGGCGGCCCGCGCCCACGATGGCATTGAGCGCGAAGCGGATATCGTTTAACGCGGCACGATAGGTCATGATCCCTCCGGGGTCGGCGCGGACATGCGCGGGCGTCTGGTCCGCAAACGACTTAATGCCCGGCGCGGTGACAGGCAAGCGACAGGACACCATGGCTGAGATTCTCGATGCGAAAGACCCCGCCGCGATCGACCGCGCGGCCCACGTGCTGCGCGCGGGCGGTCTCGTCGCCTTCCCGACGGAGACGGTCTACGGCCTCGGCGCGGACGCCACGAACGGGGAGGCCGTCGCCCGCATCTACGAGGCGAAGGGCCGGCCCCGCTTCAACCCGCTGATCTCCCACGTCGCCGACTATGAGGCCGCCTGCCGCCTCGGGCACCTTGATGCGCGGGCCGTCGCGCTGGCGGAGGCGTTCTGGCCCGGCCCCCTCACCCTCGTCGTGCCGCGCGCGCCCGCCTGCCCGGTCGCGGACCTTGTGACCGCCGGTCTCGACACGGTCGCGATCCGCGTGCCCGCGCATGGCGTCGCGCAGGCGCTGCTGCGCGCCGTGGACCGCCCGCTCGCCGCACCTTCTGCCAATCCCAGCGGGCGGGTCAGCCCCACCACCGCCGCCCATGTCGCCGAAGGCCTGGGCGACGCCGTCGGCCTGATCCTCGACGGCGGTCCCTGCACGGTCGGGGTCGAGAGCACCATCGTCGGCTTCGCCGAACCGGGGGAGCCGCCGCGCCTGCTGCGTCCGGGCGGCCTTCCCCGCGCCGCCATCGAGGAGATCGTGGGCGAACTGCGCGGCCACGGCCACACGATCACCGCGCCGGGGCAGCTCGACAGCCACTACGCCCCCGCGGCCCATCTGCGCCTCAACGCCGCGGGCCCCCGCAAGGGCGAGGCGCTGCTCGCCTTCGGGCCGGACGTGCCGCGTGCGGCGGCGCGCGTTCTCAACCTCTCGCCGGCCGGCGACCTGCGGGAGGCGGCGGCCAATCTCTTCGCCTTCCTGCGCGCCCTCGACGCCGAGGGGCACGCCCGCATCGCCGTCATGCCGGTCCCGGACGAGGGGCTGGGCGAGGCGATCAACGACCGGCTGACCCGCGCCGCCGCCCCCCGGACCCAGCCCACCGCAACCTGAGCGGCACGCACCCTCTGGCCGGAACCCGTGCCCCCGCCTAGACTGCGCCCCCATGAGCACCGTTCCCGCCGAACTCCTCGCGACCCTCGCCGGCATCGTCGGCGACAAGGGCCTCGTCACCGACCCGGACGCCATGGCCCCGCACCTGACCGAATGGCGCGGGCGCTGGACCGGCCGCACGCCCGCCGTGGTCAAGCCCGCCACCACGGAAGAAGTCTCCGCCGTCGTCGCCGCCTGCGCCGCCGCGCGCGTCGCCATCGTGCCCCAGGGCGGCAACACCGGCCTCGTCGGCGGGCAGATCCCGGACGCGGGCGGCGGGCAGATCGTGCTTTCGCTTTCCCGCATGACCCGCGTGCGCGCCGCCGACGCCACGAACGGCACGCTGACGGTGGAGGCGGGCGTCACCCTGCTGCAATGCCAGGAGGAGGCGCGCCGCATGGGCTGGCTCTTCCCGCTGTCGCTGGCCTCGGAGGGGTCCTGCACCATCGGCGGCAATCTCGCGACCAATGCGGGCGGCACGGCGGTCCTGAAGTACGGCAACGCCCGCGCGCTCTGCCTGGGCGTCGAGGCGGTGCTCGCCGACGGCACCGTGCTGCCGGGCCTGCGCGCGCTGCTGAAGGACAACACGGGCTACGACCTGAAAGATCTGCTGATCGGGTCGGAGGGCACGCTCGGCATCATCACGGCGGCGGTGCTGCGGCTCTTCCCGCTCCCCTCCGCAACCGAAACCGCGATGGTTGCGGTCGAAAGCCCCTCGGACGCGGTGCAGCTTCTCCAGCTCATGCGCGCGGCGAGCGGCGACCGCGTCACCACGTTCGAGCTGATCCCGCGGCGCGCCATGGACTTCGTGCTCGACCACACGCAGGGCGGCGCCGACCCGTTCGAGGAGGCGCACCCCTGGTACGTGCTGCTGGAGCTTTCGTCGGGCGGCAAGGCGGAGGAGTTGCGCACGCTGATGGAGGACGCGCTCGCCGAGGCGTTCGAGAAATCCCTCGTCACCGACGCCGCCATCGCCCAGACGGGGGAGCAGGCGCGCCGGTTCTGGGAGGTGCGGGAGCTGATCTCGGAGGCGCAGAAGCCCGAGGGCGGCTCGATCAAGCACGACATCTCGGTGCCCGTGGGCTCCATCCCCGACTTCATCGCGCGCGCCGACGCCGCGGTCGGGGCGGCTTGCCCCGGCATCCGCCCGCTGGCCTTCGGCCACATCGGCGACGGCAACGTGCACTACAACCTGAGTCAGCCCGTCGGCGCCGACACCGCCGCCTATCTCGCGCGGACGGACGAACTGACCGCCATCGTGCACGGCGTGACCGCGGTGCTTGCCGGTTCCATCTCCGCCGAGCACGGGCTCGGACAGATGAAGGTGGACGAGATCGCGCGGTACAAGAGCGCGGCGGAACTGTCCGCCATGCGGGCGATCAAGCGTGCGCTCGACCCCCACAACCTGCTCAATCCCGGCAAGGTCGTGCGCGTCTGAAGGGACCGCCGGGCGCTCAGGCGACCGGCAGCCCCCCTGCCGCGGCGATGCGGTAGAGGAGCCACGCCCCGAAGGCCAGGATGCACAGGCCGGAAAACTGGTTGAGGCGCATCACCCAGCCATCGGTAAAGCGGCTGCGCACCGTGCCCACGACACCCGTCAGCGCCAGCCACCATCCGGCCGACCCCGCCGCGACGCCCGCGATGAGCAGAAGCGCCTCGACCGTGTCGACATGCGTGCCGACGAGGCCGCCCGCCCCCGCGAAGATCGCGATGAACCCGAGCAGCGTCATAGGGTTGGTGATGGTCAGCAGGAAGGTCAGCGCCGGCGCCTGCCAGAGGCCCGCCCGCGCCCCCTCCGCGACGTCCGCCGTGATGCCGCGCGGCCGCGCCTTCAGGATCGTGCGCACGCCCAGGATCACCAGGAACAGCGCGCCGAGGATCTGGATGCCCGCGCCGAGCCCGCCCACGAGGTCGCTCGCCGCCACCAGTCCGAACGCCGCCAGCGTCGCGAACACCGCGTCCGCCGCCACGGCGCCCATGCCCGCCAGCAGGCCGTTCAGCCGCCCGTGCTGAATGGTGCGCTGAATACAGACGAGGTTCACCGGCCCGATCGGCGCGGCGACGATGACGCCGATCACGGCTCCATTTATCAGCACACTCAGCATTCGGCTGCCAAAACCGATTAGTGACTTGGAAACAGGTCGACTTTAGCCTTTTCAGGCATAGGGCCCGAAGACGGACGGCTTCAAAAGACCCGCGACAGGCCCGGGACGCAAGAAAAAAGGGAGAGGGTTCGGGAGACAGACGGGAGAACACGCATGACGGAGATGCAAAGACTTCTGCAGGGCTACCGCATGACCACGGCGGAGATCCTCTATCACATGCCGGATCATCCGCACCTTCTGCAATCCTTCATCTGGCAGCAGCTGGACCTCGCCCCGAAATTCCCGGTCCTGACGCGCTTCCTCGACTTCTGGACACGCAACCTCGACGGCAAGCTCCATTCCGTCCGCGTCGGCACGATGGAGATCGTGCGCGCCAGCGACTTCTCGCACGCGCAAGGAGAATGGCACGTGCACTGAGCGGCCCTCCGGCTCCTCAACAAACGGCCCCTCCCGGCGGCAGCGTCATACGGCGCTGCCGCCTTTCGTTTGCCCAGGGCGCGGCGGGACAGGCGCCCGGATGGCGGCCGGGATGCAATGTATTCGCCAATCATCTTTGGGTTGTATTTTATATAGTAGTTTCGTCTTTAAGTAATTTTTGGGCCTCTGGCATGGCCATTGCATCGTAAAGCCGCAAACGGCATCTTTAGTCGGCCAAGCGAATACAGCGAAACGACCGATCAAGGACTTAGCCGGGCCGAAACGAACGGAAGTGGCAAGGAACTGAACACCCAGCGTCAAATTCTCTGTCAGGTATCGAGGGGACGACGCTGGCTCCACGCCACAGAAACGACGGTCAGCAGTTG
>JAJLJT010000056.1:0-2160 GCA_033844555.1 Alphaproteobacteria bacterium
CCGCTCATCACGTTGCCATAGAGCCGGATCGCGAGCGCGATCGTGCGCGAGATCTCGCCCAGAATGTTGAACGGCAGCATCAGCAGGGTGGGGCGCGCGTAGCCGCGCAGGTAGCGGCCGAGCCCCCGGCGCCGGATGCCATAGACCGGAACCGCAACCAGCACGCAAAGCGCAAGCGCGGCCGTCGTGGACAGCGATCCCGTCGGTGGCGCATAGCCGGGCACGATCATCAGGAGATTGGAGGCCGCGATGAACAGGAACAGCGTTCCGACGAAGGGCAGATACGTCTCGGGTTCCTCCGCGCCGATGCCGGCGATCTGGTCGCGGATGGCCGTCACGATCACCTCGAGCATGTTCTGCCAGGGGGAGATCGTCTCGGAGTCGTCGAGACGCGCGGTGACCAGCAACGCCCCCAGCACGAGCAGCGCCATCACCGCCCAGGTGAACAGGATCGTGGCGTTGAGTGCGATCCCGTAGCCCTGCCAGATCACCCATTGGTCGGGACTGATGGTCATGGCCGCACCCCGCTGGCAGCGTCCGGCTCAGTCATGGCGGCTCTCCCGGCTGATCCAGAACCAGGCGTTGAGGCAGCCGATGGCGACGCCCGCCATGAGCAGCGCCAGCGTCCAGGACATATCGCCGTCGAGACGCGCATCGAGCCAGAGGCCCAGGGCGACGCCTGCCAGCGTGGGGATTGCGACCGCCCAGCCGACCAGGCCGAACATGCCGAGGCCGAACCAGACGCTTCGCTTGCCGCGAGAGCGCGCGCGGGCCTTGCGGGCGGCGCTTTGGCCGATCGCATCGGCTGCCCGGTTCGGGTCGGCGTCCTGCGGCCGGACGTGGTCGGGTTCGTCCGTCATCCCTGCGGCCTCTCCAGATCGATGAAGCGGCGGATCATCCCGGCCTCGAGGCGGGCGAGTGCAGCCCGCGCCAGCCTTTCGCGTTCGTCGAGGTCGAGGAAGGTTTCGGCGACATGCCGCTGAAGCGTGGCGAGATCGTCGCCGAGAACCGCCGCATGAACCGCGGCATGGACCTGCCGGCCTGCCTTGACGAGCGTGCCTTCGTCCAGTCCTGCAAACCGCTCCGTTCCATCGGGCAGCGTGTAGCTGAGGATCCCCGGCCGCAGCGCCGTGACGAAACCGGCATGCCGCGGCAGCAGCCCGAACGCACCGTTCGGCGCCTCGCCGACGATGCGGCTCACCTCGGCGTCGAGGGCGACGGACGTCGGCGTCACGATCCTGAGGCGCATGGTCACGGGCGGGCCTCCCGGCCGGTGCTTTCCGGGTGCGGCCGTTCCCGGGGCGCCAGGTCGCCGATGTCGCCGATCATGTAGAAATCGCTTTCCGGCCGGTCGGCGAACGCGTCCTCGAGGATCTGCTCGCAGGCGGACAGCGTGCGCTCCAGCGGTACGAAGCGCCCGGAATGACCGGTGAACTGCTCGGTCGTGTGGAACGGCTGGGTCAGGAAGCGCTCCAGCCGGCGCGCACGCGCGACGAGGGAGCGGTCCCGCCCGGACAACTCCTCCATGCCGAGCATGGCAATGATGTCCTTGAGATCCTCGTATTCCGCCAGCGTTTCGCGCACGGCGCGCGCGATGCGGTCGTGCCGCGCACCGACCGTTGCGGGCGTCAGCATCTTCGAGAGCGACTTCAGCGGGTCGATGGCGGGGTAGAGACCTTGCGCGGCGCGCTTGCGCGACAGCACGATCGAGGCGGACAGGTGCGCGAAGGTGTGCGTCGCGGCGGGGTCGGTAAAATCGTCGGCGGGCACGTAAACCGCCTGGATCGAGGAGATCGACCCGGAGGCGGTGGAGCAGATGCGTTCCTCGAGCGCCGCAAGCTCCGTCCCCAGCGTCGGCTGGTAGCCCACCCGCGAAGGCAGCCTGCCCAACAGTGCGGAAACCTCTGCGCCCGCCTGCACGAAGCGGTAGATGTTGTCGATGAGCACCAGAACGTTCTGTTGCATCTCGTCGCGGAAATACTCGGCCACCGTCATGGCGGCATGGCCGACGCGGAAGCGGATGCCGGGACTCTCGTTCATCTGGCCGAACACCATGACCGTGCGGTCGCGTACGCCCGCTTCGCCCATCTCGCGGTACAGCTCTTCGGCCTCCCGGCAGCGTTCGCCGATGCCACAGAAGAGACTGACGCCCTCGTAGCT
>JAJLJT010000057.1:0-11595 GCA_033844555.1 Alphaproteobacteria bacterium
GACGAGGAGGCGCATCTCCTCCGGGTCGCCGTCGCGCGGCAGGACGATCGGCGCGTCCCACAGGATCAGTCCGCGTCCGAAGGGCAGGGGCATCACGAAGCGGTCCCAGCTTCCGAACCTTATGCCGCGCCGGACCGCGCCGGTGACGGGAACGATGGGCGCACCCGACATGCGGGCAAGCGTGACGACACCGTCCTGCGCGCGCTGGCGCGGGCCGCGCGGCCCGTCCGGCGTGATCGCGACGACAGCGTCCTGTTCGAGCCGCGCCAGCATGATCTTCAGCGCTTCGCGCCCGCCCTTGTGCTTGCCTGGCTTTCGCGGGTCGCGCGAGGAGCCGCGGATCGCGATCACGTCGAGCGGCGCCACCGTCTCGGCGATCAGGCTTCCGTCGAGATTGTTGGAGATCATCACCTCGACAGGGAAGTGATGCGGGCGGCAATGCACCAGCATCATGATCCGTCCGTGCCAGAAGGCGATGATGTAGGGCTTGCCCTCCGCGATCAGGGCCTGCGCGTCCGGGTCGATGCGCCGCTCCCACCGCACCGCCCAGCCGGTGAGGCGGATGTACTGCCGCGCGGCCCAGGTGAGCGCCCGCCAGCCCGGACCGAGCGGCCGTGGCGCCGCGGGTGCCGCGGCCGGTGCGGGGCAGTGCGCCTTATCCACGGGCGGCTGCACGGGCTTCCTCCGGCGTGGGTGCGGGGTCTCCGGGTCCAGTGTCGTCCGACAGCTGCGTCTGGTAGAGGCGGGCGTAAAGCCCGTCGAGGGCCAGCAGCTCCGCATGTGTGCCCGCCTCGGCAACCCGGCCACCGTCGAGCACGAAGATGCGGTCGGCGTCGATCACGGTGGAGAGCCGGTGCGCGATGACCAGCGTCGTGCGTCCGCGCATCAGGCGGCGCAGCGCGGCCTGCACCTGGCGCTCGGATTCGGTGTCGAGCGCGCTCGTCGCCTCGTCGAGCAGCAGGATCGGCGCGTTCTTCAGCATGGCGCGCGCGATGGCGATGCGCTGGCGCTGGCCGCCGGAGAGCTTGAGCCCCGCCTCGCCCACGCGGGTGTCGTAGCCCTGCGGCAGGCCCTCGATGAAGTCGTGCGCGGCAGCGTCGCGCGCGGCCTGGACGATGTCGTCCTCGCTGGCGCCGGGGCGGCCATAGGCGATGTTGGCGCGGATCGTGTCGTCGAACAGGAACGGCTCCTGCGCGACCAGCGCGATGGCCCCGCGCAGGGAGGAAAGCGTCGCCGCGCGCACGTCGGTGCCGTCGATCCGCACCGCGCCCGCCGTCGCGTCGTAGAAGCGGGGGACGAGGTTCAGAACCGTGCTCTTGCCCGCGCCGGACGGGCCGACGAGCGCCGCGGTCGTGCCCGCGGGGATGTCGAGCGTGACGTCGCGCAGCGCGGGCGGCGCCTCGCCGCCGTAGGAGAAGGAGACGTCTTCGAACAGGATATGCCCCCGTACAGCGTCCAGCGGGCGGGCACCGGGCGCGTCCTTGATGGTCGGCGCGAGATCGATGATTGCGTAAAGACGCTCGGCAGCTGCAAGGCCTTCCTGAAGCTGCGTCTGAAGTCCCGCCAGCGCCCGCACGGGCTGATAGGCCATCATCATGGCGGCGATGAAGGAGACGAACTCGTTCAGCTCCATCGCGCCCGACTGGCCCTTCCAGCCGGCGTAGGCGATGGCCGCAGCGATGCCGACGCCGGTCATCGCCTCGGTGAAGGGGGTGCTGGCCGTGCGCGCCCGGATCGCCTTGACGAGATGGGCGAGGCGGCGCTCGATGGATGCGGTCGCCTTCTCCGTCTCGTGCGCCTCCTGCCCGTAGGCGCGGACGATGCGCATGCCGGTCAGCGCCTCCGACACCAGCGTCGACAGCGTGCCCGTTTCCTCGAACGTGCGCTGGGAGGCCTTGCGCGTGCGCCGCGACAGCCGCTTCACCATGCCGACCGCGGGCACCAGCACGAACAGCGCAATGCAGGCAAGCTGCCAGTCCTGGTAGAACATGACGCCCGCCAGCACGACGACGGTCAGCGTCTCCTTTACCAGCCCCGCGATGATGCGGGAGGCGGCGTCGCGCACGTGGATCGCGTCGTTGACGAAGCTGGAGACGATGCGGCCGGAATGATTGGCGTTCAGCCAGGCGAGGTCGGCGCGCATGATCGCCCCGAACATGCGGATCTGCAGGTTCGAGACGATGCGCTGGCCGAGCGAGGACATGAGCATCGCCTGTCCGTAGGATGCCACGGCCTTCACCAGCGAAACCACGATCACCGCTGCCGGAATGAGGATCAGCATGTCCGGATCGCGGTCGAGGAAGATGCTCTTGATCGCGGGGTCGAGCAGCCAGGCCGTCGCGCCCGTGGTCAGGGCGACGACGACCATGCACGCGATGGCCACCGCCAGGACGCGCCAGGCAGGCCTCAGCTCCTCGCGCGCGAGCCGGGCGATCAGCCCCCGGCCGCTGCGGGGCAGGACGGGCAGGGCGCCGGTCAAGCGCTCTCCGGCGTCTTGGAGGGATCGTCGGCGGTACGCAGCCGCGTCAGGTCGGCGATGAAATAGCGCACCATCGCGTGGTCGACGGTCGCCTGCGCCGCCGCCCGCCACGCCGACAGCGCCTTGGCATAGGTCGGGTAGATGCCGATCACGTCGATCTTGTCCGGGTTCACGAATTCGGTGCCGTCGAGCGATTTCAACTCGCCGCCGAACACCAGGTGCAGTCCGCTCTGGGCCATGATGGTCTCAACTCCTGCTGACAGGGCGGCCGGGCCGGAGGAGCCCGCACGCCGCCAAAGAGTACCGGAACACGGTGACGTGGGGGAGAAGCGCCCAACCGCCGCCCCCTGTCAACACCCGGAGGCTGGAAACGGCGGTGCGCGCGGGCGGTGGGTCAGGCGCCCGCCACGGTCATCCCCTCGATCCGCACCGTCGGAGCGTTGGTCGCGTTGCGGAACACGAGGTCGTCGGCCGGCGTCAGCGCCGCGAACATGTCGACCAGGTTGCCGGCGACGGTGATCTCGCTGACCGGGTATGCGATCTCGCCGTTCTCGATCCAGAAACCCGCCGCCCCCCGGCTGTAGTCGCCGGTGACCCCATTGACCCCCATGCCAATGAGTTCGGTGACATAGAGGCCGGAAGCGATATCGGACATGAGCTCCTTCGGCGTGACGGCGCCCGGGTGCAGGTAAAGCTCGCTGGCGCCCGGCGAGGGCGGGCTGCCGACCCCGCGCCGCGCGCGCCCGTTGGTCCGGAGGCCGAGCTGGCGCGCGCTCGCGGTGTCCAGAAGCCAGGTCTCCAGCACGCCGTCGGCCACCAGGTCGAGCGGGCCGGTCGCCACGCCCTCGCTGTCGAAGGGGTGGGCGCCGAGGCCGCGCACGCGGTGCGGGTCGTCGGTGATGCGGATGCCGTCGCGGAAGATCTTCTGGCCGAGGCGGGCACGCAGGAAGCTGGTCTTGCGGGCGACAGACGTTCCGTTGACCGCGCCCGCGAGATGGCCGATCAGGCTGCTCGCGACGCGCGGGTCGTAGACGACGGGCACGCGGGCCGACTTCGCCTTGCGCGGGTTGAGGCGGCGCACGGCGCGCTGCGCGGCTTCGCGCCCGACCTCCTCCGGGCTGCGCAGGTCGCCCGCGTGGCGGGCGCGGCTGACGTCGTAGTCACGCTCCATGCCCGTGCCCTTTCCGGCGACGAGGGAGGCGTGCAGCGCGTGTCCCGTCGCCCGGTAGGCGCCCGCGAAGCCGCCGGAAGTGACGAGCGCCATGCCGCCCAGCGTGAAGCTCGCACCCGCGCCGTCGCTGTTGGTGACGCCCGCGACCGCGCGGCCCGCGTCCTCGGCTGCACGCGCAGCCTCGATCAGCGTCTCGGGCGCGGGTTCCACCGGGTCGAACAGGTCGAGATCGGGCCAGGAGGTTGCGAGGCGGTCGGGATCGGCAAGCCCGGTGTAAGGGTCGGGCGGGGCGGCGCGCGCCCTCGCGACGGCGCGGTCCACCACCACGCCGAAGCTGCCGGGCGTGAAGTCGGTCGTCGACACGGTCGCCTGCTGCTGGCCGATGAAGACGCGCAGCCCCATGTCGCGGCTTTCCTCCCGCTCGATGTCCTCGACCTTGCCGAGGCGGACGGAGGCGCCCAGCGCGCGGCTTTCGATCACCACGGCTTCCGCCGCGTCGGCGCCGGCGGCCTTCGCCCGCGCCACCAGGTCGGCGCCGAGGTCGAGGAACGGGCTCATCGCGTCGGCGGCGAGGTCTGTCATGGGCAATCGGGTCCTCTCGTGGTGCTGGCCCGATGCACCGGGCCGGTCAGGGGCGGCGGGGCCGGACGAGCCGGCGCAGGCGGGCGAGCGCCCCGTGTTCGGCGATCCAGTCCGCGTAGGCGACATAGACCGGGTCGCGCCGCAGGTGCCGCTCCTCCGTCCTGGCACGGAGGTAATAGATCAGATTGACCCCGGCAAGGAGAAGCGACAGGCGCAGCGCCTCCATCGGCCCCTCCGCCGACAGGAACGGCACCGCCAGCAGCCACCAGGAGATGTTCTTGGAAATATAGGCCGGGTGCTTCGTCCAGCGGAACGGGCCGTTGGTGAGGACGCCGCGGTGCGTCAGGTTCGAGAAGCGGATGCCGAACTGCACCGTCGCCCAGGCGTAGACGCCCAGGCAGGCGAGGATCATCAGCGACCAGGCGAGACGGATCCATTCGTGGTTCCAGAACCAGGCGCCCCACGAGAGATTGTCGGCGTCATAGGCGAGGTACTGCCCCGACACCACACCCCAGAACGGGGGGTAGCAGGCGAGGCACACGAGCCAGCCGAGCAGCGTCGGCTCGGTGGAACGGATCTGCGCGTCGAACAGCCGCAGCGTCAGCAGATAGCCCACGGTCGCGAAGGCGACGTCGACCATGAACATCGAGCGGTAGAGCCATTCGTAGAAGGCCATCCACTCCGCCACCCCAGCGCCCGGCTGGAACAGGGCGAACACGTCGCGGCTCCACCAGACGTCCAGAAACCATTGCAGGTCATTGGCATAGAAGGACAACATCAGAGGCAGGAAGAAGCCCTTCACCAGCCAGCCGAGCGCATGCTGGCGCAGCACGTCCGGATCGGTCTCCCGCCAGCGGCCCATGAGCAGAAGCCCGGCGTGGAGATAGCCGTCCTCCGGCCGCTGCATCCGCGCGTCGGTCACCCAGACATAGAACGGCGCGATCAGCAGGAGGGGCAGCCAGACAAGCTCCACCAGCCGCAAGAGCAGCGCGGCCTGCCCGTCGCGGTAGACGGGAAACGCCCAATAGACGGCGAGCACGGCGGCAAGCGTCGCCCCCAGACCGAGAAGCTTCAGCCCCACGCGCACCGTGCGGTCGGCGACGCGCACCGCGTTCCCGGGCGGATCGACCGGGCGGAAGGGGATGCGCATGACGCCGGTCGCCCATTCCAGCACCACGATCGGCACGGCGATTCCGGCGAACGTGATCAGCAGCGCCCACTCGGGCTGCGGCCGCCAGGTATTGACCGCCCAGAGCGCGAGCGCAAAGCCGGCGAGTCCGGTGAAATTGATCCAGGAGACCGTGGCCGAAGGCGGCGGCGCGGTGCGGGTCCGCGCAGGCGTCTCGGCCGGTGCGGCGGCTGGGTTGGGGGTCGTCGTCTCGCTCATCGGCCGCACTCTAGCGCGCAATCGCAAACAAAGCGCAACCGAAGGGAGAGCGCCCGCCCGTCATTTTCGCCAGATCGGCTTGCCCGATCCCGGCAGGCCGAGACGGTCCCACATGGCGTCGACCTTTTCGACCACGGCTTCGTCCATGGAAAGCTTCTTGCCCCACTCCCGATGGGTCTCGGGCGGCAGCTTGTTCGTCGCGTCGAGACCGATCTTGCCGCCGAGCCCCGACTCCGGCGAGGCGAAGTCGAGATAGTCGATCGGCGTGCCCTCCACGACCGTGATGTCGCGCGCGGGGTCCATGCGGGTCGAGAGCGCCCACATCACGTCCTTCCAGTCGCGTGCGTCGATGTCGTCGTCCACCACGATGACGAACTTCGTGTACATGAATTGCCGCAGGAAGGACCACACGGCCATCATCACGCGCTTGGCGTGGCCGGGATAGGCCTTCTTCATGGAGACGACCGCGATCCGGTAGGAGCACCCCTCCGGCGGCAGCCAGAAGTCGACGATCTCCGGGAACTGCTGGCGCAGCAGGGGGATGAACACCTCGTTCAGCGCCTCGCCCAGGACCGACGGCTCGTCCGGCGGACGGCCCGTGAAGGTCGAGAGATAGATCGGGGCCTTCCGCATGGTGATGGCGGAAACGCGGAAGACCGGGAACGGCTCCACGGAATTGTAGTAGCCCGTGTGGTCGCCATAGGGTCCCTCGTCGCCATACTCGTCGAGCATGACATGCCCCTCGATCACGATCTCGGCCTCCGCCGGGACCTTCAGCGGCACGGTCTTGCAGTCGACAAGCTCCACCTTGCGGCCGCGCAGCAGGCCTGCGAACTGGTACTCGCTCAGCGTGTCCGGCACGGGCGTCACGGCGGCGAGGATGGTGCCCGGATCGGCGCCCAGCACGGCGGCGGCGGGCAGCGGCTCGGGCCGTTCCTGCTTCCAGCGCTGCCAGTGCTGCGCCCCGCCGCGGTGCTTCAGCCAGCGCATCAGCGTCGTGTCGCGGCCCGTCACCTGCATCCGGTAGATGCCGAGGTTGAAGTCGTCCTCCTTCGCCTCCGACGGCCCCTTCGTGACCACGAGAGGCCAGGTGATGAGCGGCGCGGGTTCCCCCGGCCAGCAGCCCTGCACGGGCAGGCGCGACAGGTCGATGTCGTCGCCGGTCAGCACGACCTCGTGCACGGGCGCGCGGCGCACCGTCGCCGGACGCATCGCCATGACCGTGCGGGCGAGCGGCAGCAGGTCGAGCGCCTGGCGCAGGCCGCGCGGCGGCTCCGGCTGGCGCAGGAAGGCCAGCGTCTCGCCCACCTCGCGCAGCGCATCGCCCGTGCGGCGTTCGATCCCGCCCATGGTCACGCCGAGGGCGACCCGCTCCACCGTACCGAAGAGGTTGACGAGCACCGGCATCTCTGCGCGCGACCCGTCCGGGTTCAGCGGATGCTCGAACAGGACCGCGGGGCCGCCCTCGGCCAGAAGGCGGGTCTGGATCTCCGTCATCTCCAGGTGCGTCGAGACGGGTTCCGTCACGCGGACGAGCAGCCCCTGGTCCTCGAGGATCCTCAGGAACTCCCGCAAGCTCGCATAGGCCATGACGCTTTCCCCCGTTCGGCGCCCCGCGAAGGTAAGCGCCCCCGCCCGCCGGTCAAGCGCCATGGCGGGCGCGGCGGGGGCATTCCGCCGTTAACGGCTTCTTAGGGGGGCATGGCGTCTTTAGGGGGTGGTGTTGTGTGTATGGCGGGTTGTCTCATGCCGAGTGTTCGTGCCTTTTTCCGGGATCGCGGGGCGGCGGTCGCAATCATTTTTGCGCTGTCGCTGGTTCCCGTCGCCGGTGTCGCCGGGATCGCCGTCGATTATGCGACCGCGCGATCGGCGCAGCGTTATCTCCAGGGCGCGGTCGATGCCGCGGCGCTGGCGGCCGCTGCAAGTCTTGGCGGACCGCCGGGCCAGCTCAAGAAGGTGGCCGAGGACGCGTTCTCCACGAACATGTCGGCCTTCCCCTATGGCGGGGAGATCGGGAAACCCAGGGTCGAGGTCCTCTCCGACCGCATCGAGGTTTCGGCCTCGGTCGACGTGCCCACGAGCCTGTCGGGCATCCTCGGCATCTCCCAGATGAACGTCGTCGCCGACGCGGTGGCGTCCACGGCTTCGGGGCAGCCGCTGGAGATCGCGTTCGTCATCGACATCACCCAGTCGATGGGCTGGAACGGTTCCTACGACACCGCCCGCGCCGAGATCGAGAGCCTGCTGACGGAACTGCAGTCGCGCATGGCGTCGGGCGAGAACGTTGTGGCCACGGTCGTGCCCTTCTCCGACCGCGTGAACGTCGGCCCCTCGCGCGGCGCGTCCTGGATTTCCGGCGGCGCGCCGTCGGACTGGCAGGGCTGTGTCGAGCCGCGCGTCGAGGCGGAAACGGGCTTCCCCTACATGGAGAGCGACGCCTCTCCGGCCACGCTCGGCTTTGCCGCGACCAAGAATGACTTCGGCATCTATCGGGAGCACAACGTCCCCGGTGCATTCGGCCTTCCGATCGCCTGCCAGCACGAGATCATCGGCCCGACGACCAGCGCGGCGGACATCCACACGGAGATGGACACGGTCATCCGCGCCGGAACGGGCCGGATGGACCAGGGCATTGCCTGGGCCTGGCGCGTGCTGTCGCCGAAGTGGAGGGGGCAATGGGGCAGGTCGGGCTATCCGGCCAACTACGGCGATGCCCGGAAGATCATGGTGTTCCTCGGCGACGGCATGTCGGCCGCCTACCACTACGAGATGGGCGGTTCGAACGGCAATCCGCCGCCTGGCGAGGACTTCATCGGAAATACGCCGAGCTTTCTCGCGCTGGAGCATATCAAGGAGATGTGCGGCCGCATGAAGGCGGACGGGATCGAGATCTTCGTGCTCTACCTCAACGGGATCCCGCGCAGCGAACCCTATCTGAAGGCGTGCGCCAGCGATCCCGACACGATGTTCTCCGTCAGCAACACCGGCGCGCTCAAGCAGTCGTTCAAGGATCTGGGCGATGCGCTCGTCGCGCAAGGCAGCGTCCGCCTGATCCGCTAATCGGGGCCGCGCGCCGCGCCGCCATCGTCCTGTCCCTGGGAGTTGTGTCATGAAAACGGTCAAGCGTTTCCTCAGCGATCGCAGCGCGGCCGTGGCGCTGCTGTTCGGGTTGTCCATCCTGCCCGTCATGGGGCTTGCCGGGGTTGCGGTCGATTACGCGACCGCGCGCGACGTGCAGCGCTATCTCCAGGCGACCGTGGACAGCGCCGCGCTGGCCGGCGCAGCAGCGATCAAGGAGCCGAAGGGGCAGATCAAGAAGATCGTCGCGGCCGCCTTCGACACCAATATCGCAGGTGTGCCCTTCGAACTGACCCCGGAAAATCCAAGGATCGAGCCGACGGACAGCCAGGTCGAGGTCGAGGCCACGATCGAGGTGCCGACGACGCTCAGCAAGCTGCTCGGGATCGACGCGATGACCGTGCAGGCCCGCGCCGTCGCGGGGAACGCCAGCGTGGACCCGCTCGAGATCGTGTTCGTCCTCGATATCACCGAGTCGATGGGCTTCAACGGATCCTACGAGAAGGCCCGGACGGAAATGGAGAAGATGCTCGACGCGCTGCAGAAACTGGCGGCGCGCGGGGACGACATCCTCATGAGCCTCGTTCCCTACTCCGACCGCGTGAATGTGGGTGCCGCCCGCGCGACCAACTGGATCAGCGGCGCCCCGCCCGCCGATTTCCAGGGCTGCCTCAATCCGCGCCGCGAGTCCGCGGTGGGGTTCCCGCACATGGAATCCGATGCCTCGCCGATGGACGAACCTTTCATTGCCACGCAGCCGAAGAATTTCGGCATCTTCCGCACCCTTCGCGGCTGGCACTGGGCGACCGCCGGGTGTCTCGACACCCCGATCGTGGGGCCGACGACGGACCCGAAGGACATTCGCACTGCCATGCAGCAGGCGAAGAAGGGCGGCACGGGACGCTTCGACCAGGGCATCGCGTGGGCCTGGCGCATGCTCTCGCCGAACTGGACCGGGGAATGGGGCCGCCCGGGCTATCCCTCGGCCTATGGCGACAAGCGCAAGGTGGTCGCCCTGCTCCTCGACGGAAAGTCCGAGGCCTATTACTGGGAGATGGGTGGGATGGGGCACCCGTGGTGGGGTCCGCTGCCGCCGTGGGGCGAAACCTATGTGAACAACTCCCCCACCGCATACGCGATGAAGCATGTGGAGGAGATGTGCAAGCGGATGAAGGACGCCGGCATCGAGATCCACGTCTTCTACATCAATGGCGACAGCCGCGCGCAGCCCTATTTCAAGCGCTGCGCGAGCAATTCCGAAACGATGTATTCGGCCAACAACATGCAGTCGCTGACAAAGGCGTTCGAGGAGATGAAGACCTCGCTATTGGGCAGTTCCGGCCCGCGCCTGATCGAGTAGTCTTCAATGCGCGATGCCTGAGACCGATTTCGCCACCTGTGCCGGCCTCGGCCCGCCGCCTTCGGGCGTGCGGGTCGTGCGCGTTGCGGAGGACGGGAGCGTCCGTCTCGCCCTCGGGCTTTCGGGGCGGCGCGCGGGCGGCGTGATCGGTCTTGCCGCGTTCCTTCCGCTGGCCGTGCTCGGTTCCGGCCTGTGGCTCGCGCCCGATCTCTGGCGGCCCGTGCTGACGCTCTCGCTGATCCTCGCCGCGCTGGTGGCCGTGCTGGGCCTCGTGCTGCGGCAGAGCGGGCGGCGCGGGCTCCTGCTGACGCACGATGCGGTGCGCCTCGACCAGCCAATGGCGCGGGCGGGCGCGCGGGCGGCGTCCATGCTTCCTTTCGCGCGAAAGGGGTTCCTGACCCCGGCCGCGGAACTGCCGCGCGCCGAGGTGCGCCGCGTGCGCCGCGCCACGGTGCCGGGCACGCCGGGCGAGGCGCTGATGATCGAGGGGGAGGGGCTTGCGATCTACGTGCCCTCGGGCCTTGCCGGTCCGCGACAGCTCGCCTGGGCGGAGCGGTTCCTCAAGGCCGAGCTTTTGCCGGACGATCAGCCGGATGCGGGGGCAAGCCGGTAGACGCGGGCGTTGCGCACGTCGGTATCCTCCAGCTCGCGCGAGGTTTGCACGGCATAGGCCGTCACTTCGACAAGGTGCGCGCGTGGCAGATAGGTGCGCCCCGGATCGCCGATCAGCACGTCTGCGCCGCGGTGCGCGAGGTCCGTCAGCCACGCGAGCAGGCGGTCGGCGAGCGGCTTCTCGTAGCAGACGTCGCCGCACAGCACGACATCCCAGCCTGCGTCCGTGCCGATCAGGTCCTCAGTCGTCACGGCGGTCTGCACGCCGTTCAGGCGGGCGTTGAGCTGCATGGCGGCGGCCGCGAAGGGGTCGATGTCGGCGGCTGTCGCCTCGCGCGCGCCGGCCATCATGGCGGCAATGGCGACGAGGCCGGAGCCCGCGCCGAAGTCGAGCACTTGCTTGCTCCTGACCGTCTCCGGCGCATCGAGGATGTGGCGGGCGAGTCCCTGTCCCCCCGCCCAGGCGAAGGCCCAGAAGGGCGGCGGCAGTCCGGTCGCCTCAAGCTCGGCTTCAGTCATCTGCCAGAGCGCGATCACCTCGCTCGCCAGGTGCAGCGGGATCTCCGGGATCAGCGGCGGCGTCAGGATCTGCGTCTGGGTTCGGACGAAGGCTTCGGGATCGCGGGCGGCGGCGGCGAGCGGCGCGGGCTCCATGTGCGGCCTTCAGGCAGGGGCGGGCGCGCGCGACGTCGCCATGCGCAGCACCGAGAGATAGCCCGGTTTCGTCTCCATCCTTGCATGGACGCCTGCTTCCCCCAGCGCCTTGTGCAGGCGGGGAAGCTGCCAGCACGGCACATACATGTAGAGGTGATGGTCCACGTGGTAGTTCACCCAATAGGGCGCGAAGAACACACGCTCCAGCAGGTTCGCATGGGTCGTGCGGGCGTTGCGGAAGGGGTCGTCGTCGTCCGGCACCATGGCATGTT
>JAJLJT010000058.1:0-2915 GCA_033844555.1 Alphaproteobacteria bacterium
CGCCTCCTGCAAGGCGCAATCGAATGTGACGACGGCATCGCCCCTGGCAACGCGGTCGCCCATGCGAACCGGCATGGCGGCGATCGGGGCACGCACGCGCGCACTGAGAACCGCGCTCTCGGCGGCCACGACAACGCCACGCGCGCTCAACCGCTCCTGAGCCGCCGCGCCATCCCCCACTGCGACGAGCACCAGGGCTGCCAGCAGCCAGCCGATCCCGCCTCGCGCCCTCATTCGTAGAGCCCCGGCATCCCGGTTCCGGCTGCCGCCACCTTCGCCGCAGGCGCGGCCTGGCCGTAGGTGACCCGGACCGATCCCGCCTGCCATCCGCCGCGGGCCACCATCGCGCCGATGTCGCCCCGGCTGTTCCATGTTTCCCTCAGACGCGCAGCCAATCCATCGAGGCTTTCGTCGGGCGAGAAACCGCCCTCGACCGGGTCGGCGCCCAGCACGCCATAAAGCCCGGCATAGGCGTTCTGCAAATCGGCGTAGGCCATGTCGTGGCGCACCTCGGCCACGAGGGTGTTCATCTCTTCCCGGATGGCTGTCTGCTCGCTGACCTGCTCGGCCGAGGCGGCGGCACGAATCTGCTCCAGGATCTGGGACTGAACGCCTCGCTGCTCCGCGACCGTCTTCAGGCGCTTCTCGGCCTGGAGATATCGGGCGTGGCTCACATGGACCTGCGTCGTGATCGCCATCGCCAGCGCCAGGGCTTCCTGGTCCAGCAGATCGCTGCGCGCGGCGATCTCTGCCCGCCGTGCCGGATAGCGGAACAGCGACATGAGGTTCCATGTCGCGCGGGCGCCGTAGTCGACCCAGGAATTGTTGTAGAGAAAGGCGTTGGAATCGAAATTCAATCCGGTGAACAAGGTGGCCCCGGGAAGCAGCTCAAGCAGCGCACGCTCCGCCTCCGCCCCGGTGATCCGGCCGCGATAGGCAGCCTCCCGCAGCTCCGGGCGATGCGCCAGCGCGTGGCGCACCATGCCGCGCGTGTCGAGCGGCAGCGTCAGCCCCCTCGCCGCCTCCGTCGAGCCCGCCAGGGCGAACGGCGTGCCCGGCTCGAGGTTCATCAGCGCCGCCAGTTGGGCCCGCGCGACCGAAAGTTCGGCTTCAAGGCGCTGAATTTGCTCGCGGATGTCGAGCAACTCCCGCCGGTACACGAGCTGGGCCAGGGGCGCTGACATGCCGTCGCGGGCGAGTGCCGCCGCATTGTCCAGCGCAGTCGCGACACGGCCCTCCAGCGTGCGCAGACCGCCCAGGAGCCGGTCCGCGCTGACCGCGCGCCAATAGGCGGTGCGTACGTCCTCGATGATGCGGGCCGTCACCCGCCGCCGGTTCTCCCGCGCGATCAGGATTTCGTCGGCCGCCTGCTTCGCGCGGACGTAGGACAGCCCGAAGTCGAGGATGTTCCAGGACAAGCCGATGTCGGCGGTGAGGAGGTCCCGCTCTGTCGAGGTAGAGAAATTGGTGTTGCCCGGGACCGGATGTGGGGACGGCGGATTCCCGTAGGTGCTGGTCGAGGCCTGCACGTTCGAGCGGTCGGAATAGCCGGCGCCCGCCACGAGCGAGGGCAGCCCCTCTTGCGTCGACACGGCCAGCGTTCGCAGCCGAAGCTCCTCCTCGAAACGCTCGACCCGGGCATCCAGGTTGTACTTCAGGGCCCGGGCCATGGCCTCGTAGAGGTCGATGGGTCCCTCGACAGGAGCCTGCGCGGCAATCACCTGCTCCAAACGCGCCTGCGCATCGGACCCGAGCGCGGCGCCATCGAGCGGATCCGGCTTCACCGCACACCCTGAAAGCAGCAGGGCAGCCGTCATGCCCAGCAGAATACGCACCATTCCACCCTCACCTCGTACATCCGGCCCGAGATCCGGCCGGTTTCCCCAAGACTTCAGACCTGCCCGCCTCCGGCATCCACTGCTGCGAGTGCTGCGTGCACCCGGGCAGTCTCGACCGCACGCTCGGCCGCCACTGCGCGAATCCGCTCGCCGAACAACGCGGCGCGGGGCGCGCCCCCGGCGGTGTCTGTCTCCCCAAGCTCTCCCAGGTCGCGCATGATCCCCGTGGCAAGGTCGATCGAGACCGTGCGCACCATGCTGCTGCCATCGGAGAGCACGATCTCGAACCGCAGGTCGATCAGGCGGACATCGGCCGGCCGCTCGATCACAAGCAGGCCAGGGCGAGCCATCCGCACCCACTCAGGGGCGGGCCTGCCGTCAGCCAGCGTGACCGTGGCCGCGCCGACCTCGGCTGTCCTCCCCGCAGCATGCGCCTCGACAATGACCATGCGTGCGCGCACGAACGTCTCGAGGGCGAGACCCCCTTCCCCGCGGGGCGCGAGACCGCGTCCCTCCCCTGCCGCCAGCGCGAGGGAGGATCCGAGCCAACTGCGCGCCGCGGGCTCTCCTGCGGCAAACACGCCCTCGCGGGTTCCGGCGAACCGGTCGATCCGCGCGAGACCGGGCGAGAAAGGCCCTGTATCGACGCCGGGCGTGAGTGCATCCAGCGATCCGATGCCGTTCACGGTGCGCAGCAGGATGCCGTCCGCGGAGCCGGGCCGGATCGGCAAGAGGTCACGCTCCCCCGCGGCTGCGCGCTCAACCACGCCATCGACCGCGATGCGCACCTGGTGCACCCAAGGAACGTCTTGCACCGCATCGCCCGGGAGCGGCGCTGATGCCGAGCCAAGAATACCCGGTGGGGCACCCGCGACCTCGATCCGGACCGTTGCGGAGGCGCTTCCGCCCTGTCCGTCCGTGGCCTGCAGGGTGAAACCGATCGTGCCGGTCGCACCGCCCGGAACGGTGCCCGTCACCTCGCCGGTGGCCGGATTCAAGGTGGCCCAGGACGGCAGGTCCGGCGATGCATAAGTCAGCACGTCGCCATCCGGATCGGTGAAGAGACCAGCCCCTGCG
>JAJLJT010000059.1:0-6373 GCA_033844555.1 Alphaproteobacteria bacterium
TGCAGGGCATCAAGC
The DNA here is from genome assembly GCA_033844555.1 of Alphaproteobacteria bacterium. GTDB lineage: Bacteria > Pseudomonadota > Alphaproteobacteria > Futianiales > Futianiaceae > Futiania. The sequence continues at coordinate 16 of JAJLJT010000059.1, forward strand.
GCGGGATCATGGAACTTGCCGACCTGGTGATCGTCAACAAGGCGGACGGGGACCTGGAACCGGCCGCCAAGCGCGCCGAGGCGGACTATGCCGCCGCCTTGCGCATGCTGCGTCCGCGCAGCGCCGACTGGATGCCGCGGGCGATGCGGGTGTCGTCGCTGAAGGGCACGGGTCTCGCGGACGTCTGGGCGGCGGTCGAGGCGCACCGGGACGCCATTGCGTCCGGCAGCGGGCTCGCCGCGGTGCGGGCGGCGCAGGCGCGAAGCTGGCTCTGGGCGGAAATCCGCGAAGGTCTGATGGAGCGGTTCCAGGCGCATGAGCGCGTTGCAGCGGCGCTGCCTGCGGCGGAACGCGCGGTGGCGGGCGCGCGCGGGCTGCCCGCGGAGGAGGCACGGCGGCTTCTGGATCTTTTTGCCGGGGAATCCGGCGGGGAAACCGACCGCACGTCTTGACGGCGTTGCCGCTTTCCGCCTATAGCGACCGCTCGAATTCCGGCGGGCGCGCGCGGCGCGCCCCCTCCGACCTGTTTTTGCGAGGAATGACCCATGGCACGGCGGTGCGAGCTGACGGGTAAGGCCGTCATGACCGGCAACAATGTGAGCCACGCGAACAACAAGACGCGTCGGCGCTACCTGCCGAACCTGAACACGGTCTCGCTGGCGAGCGAGTCGCTGAACCGGTCCGTGAAGCTGCGCATCTCCATGGCGGCGCTGCGCACGGTAGACAAGGTGGGCGGCCTCGACGCCTATCTGCTGAAGGCCCGGGCCGAAGCGCTGTCGCCGAACGCGCTGAAGCTGAAGCGCGAAGTGCAGAAGGCCGTCGCCGCGGCCTGACCCGCGCACGCGGACGTCCGAACAGCAACGCCGCCGGCCCGATGGGCGCCGGCGGCGTTTCTTTTGTCTCGCGCGGCGCGGTGCGTCAGGGTGCGGCGGGAACCCGGAACACCAGCAGCAGCGTCCGTTGCAGGGGACTGAAATTGTCGTCCGACATGACGTAGAGCAGGGTGGACCCGTCCGGCATCGCGCGGCTCGCCAGCGCCTCCATGTTGTCGATGGCGTAGCGCGCGGGAAGGTCGATCAATTCCTCCCCCTCGATGCGCGCGCCCGGCGTGAGGTCGGTGGGCGCGAGCAGCCGCATGCGCATCCCCACGCCGCCGATCAGCGTGAAACGCCGCTCCAGCAGGACGAGACGGCCGTTCGCCAGGGCAGCGGCGTCCGTGATGTGGTAGCGGCCCTCGGGCGCGACGGTCAGCCCCTCGAACCCGTCCCGTGTCTGGATGAGGCCGATGATGTCGCCCTCGGGCGTCTCGGTGCGTTCCGAGAAGGCGACGATGCGCCCGTCTCCGCCGTCGGGGCGCAGGGCCAGCGCCTCGATCCCCTCATTGTAGTTGAACCGGGCGAGGATCGCCGGGGTCGCGACAGGCACCGGAATCGCCGCCACGCCGTCCTGCGCGAACGGATACCGCCAGATGCGGTGCCGCCGCTCGAACGAGACGAGCATGTCGCCGGACGGCGTGCGCACCAGCCCCTCGGCGTCGTGGTCGCCGTCGCGCACCGGCTTGCCGTTGGGGGCGAGCAGCGGCGCGATGCGGGCATCCGAGATGGCGACCGGGCGGTGCGATGCATCGCTCTCCAGCCGCGCGGTGAACCATGTGCCGCGGTCGGAGATGGCGACGAGGTCCGCTCCGTCTTCGGAGATTTCCAGGCCCGAGATGCCGCCGAAACGGGCGTCGGCTGAGGACAGGACGAGCCCGCCCACGTATTCAAGGCGGCCGAAGGCTGTCCGTTCCGGCGTCTCGGGGTCGAGCGCGATGGGCCGGGCCGTGACCTCGACCGCGTCTCCGTCTGCCGCAAGCGCCGGCGCCGCGGAAGCGAACGCGGCCAGCAATGCCAGCGCGAGAAGGGGCGTGCCTCTCATCAGGCCGCGCGGCTGCGCCGGGTGCGGGCGCCGCGGCGGCTGGGCGCACCCTCCTCCTCGAACAGGGACGCCAACTGCTCCGTCATCGCACCGCCGAGCTGGTCGGCGTCGACGATCGTCACCGCGCGGCGGTAGTAGCGCGTCACGTCGTGGCCGATGCCGATGGCGATCAGTTCCACGGGGCTCTTCGTCTCGATCCATTCGATGACCTGCCGCAGGTGCCGCTCGAGATAATTGCCGGCATTGACCGAGAGCGTGGAATCGTCGACCGGCGCGCCGTCGGAAATCACCATCAGGATCTGCCGCTGCTCCGGCCGGGCCAGCAGGCGCCGGTGTGCCCAGAGCAGGGCCTCGCCGTCGATGTTCTCCTTCAGCAGACCCTCGCGCATCATCAGGCCGAGATTGCGGCGGGACCGCCGCCAGGGCGCGTCGGCGGCCTTGTAGACAATGTGGCGCAGGTCGTTGAGGCGGCCGGGTGTCGGCGGCTTGCCCGCCTGCAGCCACTGCTCCCGCGACTGGCCGCCCTTCCAGGCGCGTGTCGTGAAGCCCAGGATCTCCGCCTTCACGCCGCAGCGTTCCAGCGTGCGCGCGAGAATGTCGGCGCACATGGCCGCGACCGTGATCGGGCGGCCCCGCATCGAGCCGGAATTGTCCAGCAGGATGGTCACGACGGTGTCGCGGAAATCCATGTCCCGCTCGACCTTGAAGGAGAGGGGGTGCATCGGGTCGGTGACGACCCGGCTGAGGCGCGCCGCATCGAGCAGGCCCTCTTCGAGATCGAAGTCCCAGGAGCGGTTCTGCTGCGCCTGCAGGCGGCGCTGGAGGCGGTTGGCGAGCCGGGAGACGACGCCCTGGTGGGCGTAGAGCTGCTGGTCGAGATACGCCCGCAGCCGGGTCAGTTCCTCCGGGTCGCACAGCTCGTCGGCCGCCACGGTCTCGTCGAAGGCGGTGGTGAAGACACGGTAGGACGGCTCGTTCAGCAGGTCGCCCCAGGGATCGTTCGGGCGCTGCGGGCGGCGTCCCTCCGCGCTTTGCTCGCTGTCGGCGTGCGCGTCGGACTCGGTGCCTTCCAGTTCGACCTCCTCGTCGGAGCCGCCGTCGGTCTCCTCCGTCTCGGTCGCGGCGGCATCCGGCTCGACGCCCTGCTCGCTTTCCGCGCCTTCCTCGCCCGCACCTTCCTCGGGCGACTGGCCGTCGTCCTGGTCGGGCTGATCGCCGTCGTCGTCGGACGACTCTTCCGGTTCCTCGCTCAACTGCTCCGCCATGTCGAGGTCGTGCAGCAGGTCGCGGGCCGCGCGGGCGTAGTTCGACTGGTCGTAGAGCAGGTCCGTGAGGCGGGAGAGCGCGTCGGCCCCCTTCTCCTCGACCCAGGGGCGCCATGCCTCGACGAGTGCGGTCGCCGCTTCGGGCGGCTTCGATCCGGTCAGACGCTCCCGCAGGATGAGCGCCAGCGCGTCGGAGAGCGGCGCCTCGTCCCGGCCGCGGATCGCCTCGTAGCCGTTCTCCTGGCAGCGGTGTTCCAGTGCGGCGAGCAGATTGTCGGAGACGCCCGGCATCTCGGTCGCGCCGATCGCCTCGCAGCGGGCCTGCTCCATCGCGTCGAAGATGCTGCGCGCCGCCGCGCTTTCCGGCAGGAAATTCCGGTGGGTGGCGTCGTCGTGATGCTTCAGCCGCAACGCGTAGGAATCCGCCAGGCCGCGCAGGCGCGCCGCCTCCCCCGGATCGAGCCTGCCCGGCAGGCTGGGCAGCCGGACACGGGTGCCGCGGATGCCCGGCGTGTCCTTCGCGAAGGTCACCGCCACCTCCGCATCCTCCGCGATCGTGCGGAGCGTCGTGGCGAGCGCCTCTTTCGCGGCGTCGGTGGTGCGGTCGCCCGTCATTTGAGCTGGACGAGCACCGATTCAGGCAGCTCCTTGCCGAAGCAGCGCTGGTAGAACTCCGCCACCGTCGCGCGTTCCAGCTCGTCGCACTTGTTGAGGAACGTCACGCGGAAGGCGAACGCCACGTCGCCGAAGATCCGTGCGTTCTCCGCCCAGGTGATGACCGTGCGCGGGCTCATCACCGTCGAGAGATCGCCATTGATGAACGCCGTCCGGGTCAGGTCGGCGAGGCGGACCATGGCGCTGATCGTCTTTCGCCCCTCGTCGGTGTCGTAGGACGGGTTCTTGGCCAGCACGATCCCGGTCTCGGCGTCGTGCGGCAGATAGTTCAGCGTGACCACGATGTTCCAGCGGTCCATCTGGCCCTGGTTGATCTGCTGGGTGCCGTGATAGAGACCCGTCGTGTCGCCGAGGCCCACCGTGTTCGCCGTGGCGAAGAGGCGGAAGGCCGGGTGCGGCCGAATGACGCGGTTCTGGTCGAGCAGGGTGAGCTTGCCCTCGACCTCGAGGATCCGCTGGATCACGAACATCACGTCCGGGCGGCCCGCGTCGTATTCGTCGAAGACCAGCGCAGTGGGGTGCTGCAGCGCCCAGGGGAGGATGCCCTCGCGGAACTCCGTTACCTGCTTGCCGTCGCGCAGGACGATCGCATCCTTGCCGACAAGGTCTATCCGGCTGATGTGGCTGTCGAGGTTGATCCGGATGCACGGCCAGTTGAGCCGCGCGGCCACCTGCTCGATATGCGTCGACTTGCCGGTGCCGTGGTAGCCCTGGATCATCACGCGGCGGTTGTGCGCAAAGCCCGCCAGGATGGCGAGCGTCGTCTCCCGGTCGAACCGATAGGTCGGGTCGAGGTCGGGAACGTACTCGCCGCCCGTGCTGAAGGCCGGGACCGTCAGGTCGCTGTCGATGCCGAACACCTCGCGCACGGACACTTGCGTGTCGGGCCCGGCGGGCGCGGTCTCGGGGAAATCATGAGCCATGTTCAGAGCGTCTTTCCTGGGGCCCGCCGCATGCGGGCCGGGTTCGGGTCCGGCGGTCCGGCGGAGCCGGGTGCGCGGACGGTGCATGTCTCGCCGGGCAGCCGCCCGGCGTCATGTCCGGACATAGCGGCTGCCCTTCAGAAGACCATAGGCCCAGATCACCCGCCTGAGCTGATCTTCCGCGCCGCGATCCCCGCCATTGGCGTCGGGATGGAAGCGCTTCACGAGTTCCTTATACCGCCGTTTCAACTGGGACAAGGTGAGCGGCAGTTCAAGGTCCAATGCGCCCAGCGCATCGGAGACAGGCCGTGGAAGCTGGGCCGGGTCGGGCGCGTTGGCGGCGCGGGCCTCGCGGGCGGCGTCCGCCTGCTCGCGGCCGAACAGGCCCAGGGGGTCGGCCAGGTCGTCGTAGGTCCAGCGGGCGTTCCGCCGCTCCTCCTCCGCCTTGCCGCCCAGCTTCCAGGTCGGGCGCTGCCAGGTGGCATTGTTGCGGACATAGTCCTCGACCTGGGTGTCCTCCCAGCCGGCGAAGAAATTCCAGGAGCGGTTGTAGGCGCGCACATGATCGAGGCAGAACCAGCGGTACTCCCGCAGCCGCGCCGGGCTGCGCGGCGCGCGATACTCGCCCGCTTCCTCGCAGCCGTCCCACTCGCACGCACGCGCCGCCGTGTCCGCACCGCGCGACTTCGCGGCGCTGACCCTGATGTCGAAATCGAAACTGTGACGCGTGGACCGTTCCATGGTTCGAAATTATGGTTTGAGGGCAAGACGCAGACAAGCGCACAGCACCTGTCGCATGGAGGTTAGGACATGAGTGTGGCCGAACGGTTGAAGCGCAAGCTCGAAGCTGCATTCCCGCCCGCCCAGGTGGACGTGACCGACGAATCGCACCTGCATGCTGGACATGCCGGCGCCCGCCCCGAGGGCGAAACGCACTTCCGCGTGCGGATCGTCTCGCCGGCGTTCGCGGGGCAATCGCGCGTCGCCCGGCAGCGCGCGATCCACAAAGCGGTGGGCGAGGAACTTGCCGGACCGGTCCATGCATTTGCGGTCAAGGCGCTGACACCGGAGGAAGCTGCCGGATGATACTGGAGAATACTACCTAAGAGTGCACTACACTTGACAGCACGCATACATTGAACATCCTTTCATCCGAAGTGGGTTCGTGGGTTGAGGGGGAGTGTCATGCTGTCGTCCTTGGTGAGCCGAAACGTCCGGATCGGCGAGCACCGTACGAGCGTCCGGCTCGAGCCGGAACTCTGGGAAGCACTCGAAGACATCTGCATGCGCGAGGATCGCACCCTGAACGATATCTGCACCGAGGTCGCGATGCAGGACCGTCCAGGCGGGTTCACCTCGGCGCTGCGGGTGCATGTGATCGCCTATTTCCGCGCCGTGGCGTCCGGCAATCGCGCGGACCGCGTGGCGGTGGCCGGACCGCGGCGCGACGCGGCCTGAGCGGCACGGCGCGGGCCGCCCCGCGCGCGCCCGGTCAGCGGGGCGTCGCGCGGTCCCGGTTGCGCAAGGGCGTGATGCGGATCAACGTGATCTGGTTGCGCTGGCGTTCCAGAACCTGGA
>JAJLJT010000060.1:0-7120 GCA_033844555.1 Alphaproteobacteria bacterium
TCATCACGACGGTCGCGCCGGTGCACCTGGAAAACTTCGCGGACGTGTCGGGCATCGCCGACGCCAAGGCGGAAATCATCGACGGGCTGGAGCCGGGGGGCACGCTGCTGCTCAACGCCGACAACGCCTGGACGCCGCGCATTCGCGACAAGGCACAGGCCGCGGGTGTGCGCCATGTCCTGACCTTCGGCGAGGCGGGGGACGCAGACATCCGGGCCGAGCGGATCGCGCTGAAGCCGGAAGCCTCCTGCATCGCGGCGACCGTGTGCGGGACGCCCGTGACCTACAAGCTCGGCGCGCCGGGGCGGCACCTCGCGCTCAATTCGCTCGCGGTGCTGGGCGCAGTGCACGCGGCCGGCGGAGATCTGGCGCGCGCGGCGCTGGCGCTGGCCGGGGTCCGGCCGGCCTCCGGACGGGGCGAGCGGATCGAGATCGGGCTTCCCGGCGGTACGGCGCTCCTGATCGACGAGAGCTACAACGCCAACCCGACCTCGGTCGGCGCGGCGCTCGACCTGCTGGCGCAGGCGCCGGTGGGCGACCGGGGGCGCCGTATCGCGATCCTCGGCGACATGCTGGAGCTTGGGCCGGAAGCGGAGGCCCTGCACGCCGGGCTCGCCGAGGCCGTGGAGCGGGCTGGCATCGACCGCGTGCATTGCGCCGGGCCGCTGATGCGTGCGCTCCACGATGCTTTGCCGGCGCGCGTGCGCGGCCAATGGGCGGAGACGAGCGCGGACCTCGCGGCCGGCGGCGCGGCCGACCTGCGGCCTGGCGATGTGGTGATGGTGAAAGGGTCTCTGGGCAGCCGGATGGCCCGCGTTGTCGAGGCGTTGCGCGCACGCGACGTGCGCGGGCGCCGGGCGGGATAGAGGGACCGATGCTCGAACTTCTGCTACTGAACCTCTCCGATGTGTTCCCGGGCGTGAACGTCTTCCGCTACCTGACGTTCCGGACGGGCGGGGCGATCATGACCTCGCTGGTCGTGGCGTTCCTGCTTGGCCCGGCGATCATCCGCTGGCTGAAGAGCGTGCAGAAGAAGGGCCAGCCGATCCGCGACGACGGACCGCAGGGTCATATCGTTTCGAAGGCAGGGACACCCACCATGGGCGGCGTGCTGATCCTCGTGTCGGCGCTTGCCTCCACGTTGCTGTGGACCGACCTCGCCAATCCCTATGTGTGGATCGCGGTCCTGGTGACCGTGGGTTTCGGCCTGATCGGGTTCGCGGACGATTACCTCAAGGTCACCAAGGCGAACGTGCGCGGCGTGCCGGGCAAGGTGCGCCTCGCGATCGGCGCCGCGATTTCCGCCTGCGCAGCGATCGCGGTGCACCAGTTGTCGCCCGAGCCGCTCTCGGGCACGCTGGCCGTGCCGTTCTTCAAGGACGTCCTGATCACGCTCGGCTGGTTCTTCGTGCCGTTCGCGATCTTCGTGATCGTCGGCGCCGCGAACGCGGTGAACCTGACCGACGGGCTCGACGGGCTCGCGATCGTGCCGGTGATGATCGCGGCGGCGAGCTTCGGGCTGATCTCCTATCTCGTCGGCAACGCGGTCTTCTCGGAATATCTGCAGATCCATTATGTCCCCGGCACGGGTGAGCTTGCGGTGCTGTGCGGCGCGCTGATCGGGGCGGGGCTTGGTTTTCTCTGGTTCAACGCGCCGCCAGCGATGGTGTTCATGGGCGACACGGGTTCTCTGGCGCTCGGCGGCGCGCTGGGCGCGATCGGCGTCATCACCAAGCACGAGATCGTGCTCGCGGTGATCGGCGGGCTGTTCGTGCTGGAGACCGTGTCGGTCATCGTTCAGGTGCTGAGCTTCAAGCTGACCGGGCGGCGTGTCTTCAAGATGGCGCCGATCCATCACCATTTCGAGCAGCTCGGCTGGCAGGAGCCGACCATCGTGATCCGCTTCTGGATCATCGCGGTCGTGCTGGCGCTGATCGGTCTCTCGACGCTGAAACTGAGGTAGGGCGATGCTGGCGCGGGGTTTCCAGGGACGCAATGTTGTGGTGTTCGGCCTGTCCCGCACGGGCCTCGCGGTCGCGCGTGCGCTTGCGCTCGGCGGGGCCCGCGTCTCGGCTTGGGACGATCAGCTCGCCGCGCGCGAGAAGGCAGCGGCCCTCGGCATCCCGCTCGACGATCCCTCCCGCATGGCGTGGGGAGAGGTGAGCGCGCTGGTCCTGTCGCCCGGCGTCCCCCTGACACATCCGCAGCCGCACTGGGTGGTGGATCTCGCCCACGCTGCCGGAACGCCCGTGATCGGGGATATCGAGGTGCTGGCGCGAACCCTGACATTGGGCACTGCGCCGCGCCACGTGATCGGCGTGACCGGCACCAACGGAAAATCGACCACGACCGCGCTGATCGGGCACCTGCTGGGCGGTGCGTTCGGCCTCGACCATGTCGCGGTTGCGGGCAATATCGGCCGCGCCGTCTTCGATCTCGAGCATCTGCCGGACGAGGCGCTGGTTCTGGAGTTGTCCTCCTACCAGCTCGATCTCGTGAAGAGCTTCCGCCCGACGATCGGCGCCTGGCTGAACATCACGCCCGACCACATCGACCGGCACGGCGACATCGACGGTTATGTGCGCGCCAAGAAACGCATGTTCGCCGCGATGACCGCTAAGGATGTGGCCGTGGTTGGCGTCGACGACACGATCAGCGCAGGGGTTGCGACCGAACTGGAGAAGCGGAAGGACGGGCCCCGGGTCGTCCGGGTGAGCGTGGGATCGCGGACCCGCAAGGGGGTTTCCTGCGTCGATGGCCTGATCCACGAAAACGGAAGGCCTGCCGCCGACGTACGCGATGTGCCCTCCCTGCGTGGGGCGCACAACTGGCAGAATGCGGCCGTGGCCTTCGCAGTGGCGCGTGCTGCAGGCGTGTCCGCCACGGACATCGCGGCGCGGATCGGCAGTTTCCCTGGCCTCGCCCACCGGATGGAGGAGATCGCGGTCGTCGGCGGAGTGCGCTTCGTGAACGACAGCAAGGCCACGAACGCAGACGCGGCGGCGAAGTCGCTCGGCGCGTTCGAGCGGATCTACTGGATTGCGGGCGGCCGGGCGAAGGAAGGGGGCATCGCCCCCCTCGCGCCGCTCTTTCCGCGCATCGCCCGGGCTTACCTGATCGGCGAGGCGGCGCCGCAGTTCGCACAAACGCTGGGCCGGGATGTTCCTCATACGCTGGCGGGCACGCTGGAGCGCGCGGTCGCCCGCGCCTACGCCGATGCCCGCGCCGACGGCAGCGGTGATGCCACGGTGCTGCTCGCGCCGGCTTGCGCTTCGTTCGACCAGTTTTCCGACTACGAGGCGCGCGGCGCCGCGTTCCGCGCGCTTGCCCTCGGCATCGCCCACGAGAAGAACGGAGAGGCCGCATGACCACATTCGCCCGCGCCGATACGCGCCCGCTGGCGCAATGGTGGTGGACCGTCGACCGTTGGTGCCTCGGCGCGCTTCTGGCGCTTGCCTGTCTCGGTCTGCTGCTGGTTCTGGCGGCCAGCCCGGCCGTTGCCAACAGGATCAACATCGCGGAATTCCATTTCGTCATCCGGCAGGTCGTGTTCATGTCCATCGCGATCGCGGCGATGATTGCGACCTCGATGCTGGGGCCGGTGGCCGTCCGCCGTACGGGCGTGATCCTGTTTCTCGGCGCCCTGTTCGGCCTGCTTCTCACGCTGACCGTGGCGCCCGAGGTCAATGGCGCGCATCGCTGGCTCTGGATCGGTCCATTGACCATCCAGCCGTCGGAATTCGCCAAGCCGGGCTTCATCGTGTTCTGCGCCTGGATGTTCGCGGAAGGGCGCAAGCCCGACGGCCTGCCGGGCGGCTGGATCAGCTTTGCCGCGCTGTGCATCCTGCTGGCGATCTTCGCGGCCCAGCCGGATTTCGGGCAGGCCGCGCTGGTCACCGCGGTTTGGGCCGGCATGGCGTTCATCGCGGGCGCGCCGATCCTGCCGATCGTGGGCGTGGTCTCGGCAGGGGCTGGCGGCCTCTTCCTCGCCTATCTCTTCGTGCCGCACGTGACGAGCCGGATCGACCGCTTCCTCGATCCGTCCTCGGGCGATACCTACCAGATGGATACCGCGATCAGCGCGATCACCTCGGGCGGGCTGTTCGGGCGCGGGCCGGGCGAGGGCGTCCTCAAGCGCGTGCTGCCCGACGCGCACACCGACTACATCTTCGCCGTGGCGGCGGAGGAGTTCGGCGTGCTCGCCTGCATGGTGCTGGTGGGGATCTTCGCTTTCATCGTACTGCGCGCCTTCCAGCGCGTGATGGGGGAGCGCGACGCCTTCGTCCAGCTTGCGGCGTCCGGTCTCATCGGCCTCTTCGGCCTGCAGGCCTTCATCAACATGGGCGTGAACCTCGGCCTGCTGCCATCCAAGGGCATGACGCTCCCCTTCATTTCCTATGGCGGCTCGTCGAGCCTCGCCATCGGCATCTCCATGGGCTTCGTGCTGGCGCTGACGCGGCGCCGCGCGCACGGGCGCAGCGTATTGAGGAGCGCACAGGGCGCATGACGGAAAGGCGCGCGATCGCACTGGCCGCCGGCGGCACGGGAGGACACCTCTTCCCGGCTGAGGCGCTGGCGCGCGCGCTTGCGGACCGCGGCCATCGCGTCGTGCTCGTGACGGACCGGCGCGGGCTCGCCTGGGCCGGCCGCATTCCGGCAGAGACGGTGGTGGAGGTGCCTGCGGCGACCCTGTCGGGCGGCCTGGCGGCCAAGGCCGGCGCGGGTCTCACGATTCTGAAGGGCATCGTGCAGGCACGCAGTTCGCTCAAGGTCACGGGGGCGGTCGCGGTCGTGGGGTTCGGCGGCTACCCGTCCTTCCCGGCCTGCGCGGCGGCGGCGATGTTGCGGCTGCCTCTCGTCCTGCACGAGCAGAACGCGATCCTTGGCCGCACCAACCGGGCGCTCTCGCGGCTTGCGCACATCCTGGCGGTCAGCCACCCGGAGACGGCGGGCATTCCCCAGCAGGTGCACGCGCGGGTGCGGCATGTCGGCAATCCGGTGCGGCCGGAAATCGCCGAGGCCGCAACCCCTTATGGCGCACCCGATCCCGGTTCGCCGATCCGCCTGCTGGTGATCGGCGGCAGCCAGGGTGCGCAGGCGCTGACCGAAGCCGTGCCGAAGGCGCTCGCGGGCCTCTCTGCCGATGTGCGCGCGCGGCTGCGCGTGACGATGCAGGCGCGGGCCGAGGGGCTGGAGCATGCGCGCGCGACGCTGGCCGACGCAGGGATCGGGGCGGACGTCGCCCCGTTCTTCGACCGGATGGGAGAGCGGCTGGCCGCAGCGCATCTCGTGATCGCACGGTCGGGGGCATCGACCGTTGCCGAGCTTGCTGTGGCGGGCCGCCCGTCGATCCTCGTTCCCCTGCCGTCCGCGATGGACGATCAGCAGACGCTCAACGCCAAGGCGCTGGAGCAGGCTGGCGGCGCCGTGCTTCTGCCGCAGAGCCGGTTGGACACGCTCGGCGAAGCGCTCGCCGAGCTTCTGGCGTCGACGAACCGGCTCCAGGCAATGGCCACCGCAGCTTCGGCGCAGGGCGCACCGCACGCGGCGGACGCGCTGGCAGACCTTGTCGAGACACTGGCGGACGGCGCGACGCCCGCGCCCGCAGCCGCCCCCATTCCCAGGGAGGGACGGGCATGAGCAAGCTTCCCCTCGATATCGGCCTTATCCATTTCGTCGGCATCGGCGGGATCGGCATGAGCGGCATCGCCGAGGTCATGCGCAATCTCGGCCACAGGGTGCAGGGTTCCGACGTGGCGGAGAGCGCGAACGTGCGCCGTCTGCGCGCCATGGGCATCCCCGTGGAGATCGGCCACCGCGCGGAGAACCTGGGCGAGGCGCGCGTGGTCGTCGTCTCCTCCGCGATCAGGCGCGACAACCCGGAACTGCTGGAGGCGCGCGCGCGCCATCTCCCCGTCGTGCGGCGCGCGGAGATGCTGGCGGAACTTATGCGCCTGAAGAACGCGATCGCGGTCGGGGGCACCCACGGCAAGACCACGACGACCTCGATGGTCGCGGCGCTGCTCGACGCCGCCGATATCGACCCGACCGTCATCAATGGCGGGATCATCAACGCCTATGGCACCAATGCCCGGCTCGGCGCGGGCGAGTGGATGGTGGTGGAGGCCGACGAATCCGACGGCACCTTCGTGAAACTGCCCGCGACCATCACCATCGTGACCAACATGGATCCGGAGCATCTCGATCACTATGGCTCCTACGATGCGATGAAGGCCGCCTACCGTGCGTTCGTCGAGAACGTGCCTTTCTACGGCGTGTCCTTCATGTGCATCGACCACCCGGAAGTGCAGGCGCTCGTGGGCCGGATCGAGGACCGCCGCGTCGTCACCTACGGCATGAACCCGCAGGCCGACGTGCGCGCGGTGAACCTGCGCCCGGGCGGCGGCGGCACCAGCTTCGACGTCATCGTGACCAACCGGCGCACGAACGAGACGCGCACCCTGAAAGACATGCACCTGCCCATGCCGGGCGCGCACAATGTCCAGAACGCGCTGTCCGCGATCGCTGTCGCGCTCGAACTTGGCATCAAGGCCCCGGTCATTCATGGCGCATTGGCGCAATTCGGCGGGGTGAAGCGCAGATTTACCGAAGTCGGCGTCTGGAACGGGGTGCGAATCATCGACGATTACGGGCACCATCCCGTAGAGATCGCCGCCGTCCTCAAGGCCGCGCGCGAGGCGTGCCAGGGGCGCGTCGTCGCCGTGATGCAGCCGCATCGCTTCTCGCGGCTGCAATCGCTGTTCGAGGACTTCTGCCGCTGCTTCAACGATGCCGATACCGTGATCGTGACCGATGTGTATCCCGCAGGCGAATCCCCCATCGAGGGCGTCGACCGCGACGCGCTGGTGGCGGGCGTGCGCGCCCACGGTCACCGCGACGTGCTGCCGCTGGAGACGCCGGACGACCTCGCCTCCACGGTCGCGCGCCGCGTGTCGCCCGGCGACATGGTCGTGTGCCTCGGCGCCGGGAACATCACGCAATGGGCCAATGCGCTGCCCGACGCGCTGGCCGACCTGAAACGCCTGAAGGAGGCGTGCCGGTGACCGCCGTGACGCTCGACCGCCCGCACCTGATCGACCGGCTGCCGCCCGTCCGCGGG
>JAJLJT010000061.1:0-6484 GCA_033844555.1 Alphaproteobacteria bacterium
GAAAATATTGGACACGAAAGGAGGCAGTCATGGCTGTCCTGAAAGTGATCGAAGTTCTGGCGCAATCGGACAAGAGCTGGGAAGATGCTGCGCAGCAGGCCGTAGCCCAGGCATCCAAATCTGTGCACGGGATCAAGTCCATCTATATCAAGGAGATGGAGGCGACCGTCGAAGACAACAGGATCGTGACCTACCGCATCAATGGCAAGGTGTCGTTCCTGATCGACGGATCGTGAGACAAGGCGCGCGCCGCGGGCCGCCAGGGGGCAGCGACACGCGCAGGACCGAACGAGGGATTTGCCATTGATCGACATTTCGGAGCCCGCCGTCCCGCCCCGAACGCGGACGCCGGAGGGCAGGCCCCGCCGCGTGGGCGTCGAGCTTGAGTTCGCGGCAGTATCGGCTCGCGAGGGTGCGCGTCATGTGCAGCATCTCTTCGGCGGCCACATCGAGGAGAGCGACCCGCACCGGTACCGCATCTCCGGGACGGCGCTTGGCGACTTCGTGTCGGAACTCGATGTCCAGTATGCCCACCGCCCCACGACGCCGGATGAGGCGGGCTTCGACCTCGGCGCCTCGCTCGAGGGCTTCAGCGAAGCCATCCGCCGGTTCGTGGGGGACGTGAGCTCCCTCGTGATGCCGTGCGAGATCGTCTGCCCGCCCGTGGAGATAACGGCGCTGCCCGAGATCGCGAGGCTGGTTCCCGCGCTGACCGAGGCAGGGGCCGAGGGCACGCGCGCAAGCCCGCTCTACGCGTTCGGCGCGCAGTTCAATCCGGATGTGGCGGAAGGTGGCGACGAATGGATCGTCGCCGTCTTCAAGGCGTACCTCCTCATGTCCGACTGGCTGCGCGCGGTCATGTCGATCGACCTGACGCGCAGGATCATCGCCTTCGCGGACCCCTTTCCGCGCGCCTATGTCGAAAAGGTCGTCGCGCCGGACTACTGGCCGGACATGGCGGCCTTCACGGCGGACTACCTGGCGGCCAATCCGACCCGGAACCGCGAACTCGACCTGCTGCCGCTGCTTGCCTGGTTCGACGAGGACCGCGTGCGCCGGCAGGTGAAGGACAAGCGCGTCAAGAGGCGCCCGACCTTCCACTACCGCCTGCCCGACGCGAACCTGGGCCAGCCGGGCTGGGGCATCCTGCTCGAATGGAACCGCTGGTGCCTTGTCGAGCGGCTGGCGGAGCGGCGCGATACGCTGGACCGCATGGGCGCCGCGTATCTGGAAGGCCGCGCGCGCGTGTTCAAGGAGAACTGGGCGATCAGGACGAGCGAATGGCTGCTGCTGGCCTGACGCGCCGGCCGGTCGTCGGCGTGACCAGTTCGCGCGGACGCGGCCGGTACATGTGGTGGTTCTACTGGCTGGCGCTGCGCCTGGCCGGCGTGCGGGCGGTGCGTCTCGTCGCGCCTGTTGCCGATCTCGACCCGGACCGCTTCGACGGGCTTGTCATCGGCGGCGGCGACGACATCGGCTTCGAATTGCAGGGCACCGAACCGGTCCTCGACATCCGGATCGACCCGGACCGCGACGCCATGGAACTGGCGCTGCTCCG
The DNA here is from genome assembly GCA_033844555.1 of Alphaproteobacteria bacterium. GTDB lineage: Bacteria > Pseudomonadota > Alphaproteobacteria > Futianiales > Futianiaceae > Futiania. The sequence goes on from JAJLJT010000061.1 coordinate 1,559, forward strand.
TCACATGACGGACCGGAACATGCCGGTGCTCGGCATCTGCCGGGGGGCGCAGATGCTGAACCTGTATGCGGGCGGTTCGCTCCACCAGGACATCTTCGAACGCTTCGCCGACATGCCGCGCATGTGGACGCCATTGCCACGCAAGACCGTGACGCTGAACGACGGCACGCGCGTGCTCGCGGCGATGCGGCAAAGGACGGTGCGGGTCAACAGCCTCCATCGTCAGGCCATCGACCGCCTGGGCGCAGGCCTGACCGTCACGGGCCGCGACCAGTTCGGCGTCATCCAGGCCATCGAGGACAGCCAGGCCCCGTTTCGCGTCGGCGTGCAGTGGCATCCCGAATTCCTGATCTACAAGAGGCCGCATCGGCGTCTGTTCCGGGCGTTCGTGACAGCCGTGCGGCATCGTGCGCGGCACGAAGAGTGAATGCAGGAGGGGTCGCGAAGGCTCCCGGCGCCGATCGCCAACGCGATGCGCAGACGATCCCGTCCCCACCCGCACGGCTCTAGGAGCGCGATCCATCCGCGAACCAGGGCGTTCTTTCAGCAACCGCGATCATGCAGGCCAGCGCGATGCCTGTCGCGACCGCGCCGTCGAGAGGCGATGAAAGCAGATACCCCCCGACGCCGGCAACGCCCGCCCAGGCCAGCGGCACCGGCAGCAGCCAGAGCGGCGGACCGGGCCGGGCAAGCAACAGGATGCCGCAGGTCAGGAGAACGGTGGGGTCGGAGGCAGTCCCCGCGAGCGGCGCCTCCCGCCATGCGTACCCCTGGGCGGCGACCGCGACGGGATAGAACAACGCGGCCGCAGCCAGCCCGGCGCCCGTCCATCCCGCGACACCGCGCGGGCGGCCGAAGCGCAAGGAGCCCGGCACAGCGGACAGGCCAAGCAGAAGCGCCGCCTGCACCAGGAAGGCCCAGCCATAGACCGGCGCGAGGAAATCGAGCGCCGCCATGTGATCGAGCTGATGCATGACGCCGGTCCATGCCCAGCCCGCGCCTAGCAGACCGAAGACCGCGCGGACGCCGCTGCGGCCGCCCGCGCCCGAAAGGGCCACCAGGGCCGCTGCGAGCGACAATGCCGCACCCGCCGCGACCGCGGGAAGCCAGCGCGCGTTATAGTCCGCCATCAGCGCGAAATAGACCTCGCTCGAATAGGGCAGGCTCAGCACGCAGTTCTCCCCGCGCGGTCAGAGGCCGGCGACATGGGCCGCCATGCGCTGGCGCGTGCGGGCGTCCGGCAGGGGGCCGTGCAACGCGCCCATGTTCTCCCGCATGTGGTCGGCCCGCGTGGTCGCGGGGATCGCACAGGTGACGGCGGGATGGGAGAGAATGAATTTCAGGAAGAATTCGGCCCAGTTCGCAGCTCCGGCCTCCTCTTGCGCCCAGCCGGGCAGGGGCGCGCTTTCGTACATGCGGAACAGCTGCTTCTGCCGATAGGGCCGGTTCACGATGACGCCGATTCCCCGTTCGGCGGCGAGCGGCAGGAGGCGCGCCTCTGCCTCGCGGTCGACGATATTGTAGGTCAGTTGCACGAAGTCGAGGGGATGGTCCCGCATGACCCGCTCCAGCTCCGCGTGGCGCCGCCCGTGCGACGTCGTCACGCCGACGTAGCGGATGCGGCCTTCCGCCTTCGCCGCAAACAGCGCATCGAGATGGCGCTCCCAGTCGACCAGGTTGTGCACCTGCATGATGTCGATGCGACCGGTGCGCCAGAGCCGTTCCGACGCGCCGATCTGCCCGTCCGCGGTGCCGCCCGCCGGTGTCCACACCTTGGTCGCCGGCACGAGGTCGCCCGGCGCGCCGATGCGTTCCAGGCACCAGCCCAATACCTCCTCGGAACTGCCGTACATCGGGGAGCTGTCGATCACCGTGCCGCCCAGGGCGAAGAAGGTGCGCAGGACCTCCGCACGCTCCCGCCGGAGCGTTTCGCTGCCGCCCACATTGAAGGTGATCCACGTGCCCATGCCAACCGCGGGCAGAAGCTCGCCGCTCGACGGAACCGGGCGGCGCAGCACGGACCCGGACGCGCGCGCCGGCGCATGCGGCAGGCAGACAGCCGATGCAGCCGCCGCGGCCAGGAAACCCCGGCGAGTGATGCTGGGGCGGGCAGGCGTCATGACCGGACCCTCCTTGGTTCGCTCACGAAGGACATGGCGCGGGCCGGATGCGCTTCAACCCCGGCGCCAACCCGGGGCGCGCACATCGCGCCCAGGCCCGAAAATTCTCCAGCCGCCGTGGATTGAAGTCGGATCCGGGCAGACACATCTCTTCCGGCGCGGGCCGGGCCCCTCTGACGACGCCGTGTCGTGATGTCGGATCGCATCGTTTCCATCTGACTGCCAGAACGCTCCCGCCGAAGCCGCAAGCGCGGACAAGGGCGGCGCCGCACGATGCCGAAGGCCCATGATGCCGCCGCCCGCACACACGCTTCTTCGCACCGCCACCGGGGCCGGGCCGCGCGCGCCGGCGAACGATCGGCGCGCGGCGGGCGTTCCGCTCGATGGTGGGGCATCGGACCTTTCCCAATCTGGATGACGCCATGGACTACCTTCTGCTGACCGGTGGCCTGATCGGCCTGTTCTTCGGAGGCGAGGCGCTGGTGCGCGGCGCCGCCAGCATCGCGCACCGGCTTGCCATTCCGCCATTGCTGATCGGCCTCACCGTCGTCGGCTTCGGAACCTCGACACCGGAGTTGCTGGTGTCCGTCGATGCCGCGCTGCGCGGCACGCCCGATATCGCGATCGGCAACGTCGTCGGGTCCAACATCGGGAATATCCTGCTGATCGTCGGATTGTCGGCTGTGATCTGGCCCATCCGTGTGTCGAGAGGCACGCTCTCGCGCGATACCGCCGTGATGATGGCGGCGGCTCTTGTCCTGTTGCCCCTCTTCTGGGTCGGGGAGATGGGGCGGCTATCGGGCGCCCTTCTGATCGCCGGCCTCGCGGGCTACCTGCTCTGGGCATTCCTGCGGCCCGGCGTGCCGGTCCCGGACGAGGGCATGGGGTCCGCCCTGCCCGGCTGGCAGGCGCTCCTGTGGATCCTGGCAGGTCTCGCCGCGCTGTTGATCGGCGCGCGGCTTCTCGTCGACGGCGCGGTCAACATCGCGCGCGAGCTTGGGGTCTCGGAGGCATTCATCGGCCTGACAGTGGTCGCTGTCGGAACCTCGCTACCCGAACTCGCAACCTCGCTGATTGCGGCGTTCCGGCGGCAATCCGAGATCGCGATCGGCAACATCGTCGGATCGAACGTCTTCAACGTGCTGGGGATCCTCGGCGCGACGGCCCTGATCGCGCCGATCCCGGTGGCGGGACGATTCGTCACCTTCGATCTGCCCGTCATGATCGCGGTCACGGGTGTCTTGGCCGGGCTTCTGCTCCTGCGCCCGTCGATCGAACGGCGCGCCGGCATGGCGTTCCTGGCGGCCTACGCCGCCTACATCTGGGCGGCGCAGGGCAGCACGTGACGTCCGCAGCCCGCCTGCCCGCGATGTCCTGCACCCGGCAAGGACCCCGCCTTCGGCGGCGGGCGAACGAGAAAACCTTGCAGGCGGAAGGATCGCGCTCATGCACCGCGCATCTCCTGGCGGGATGTGCGGGGGTGGTTGCGCCTACGCTTGTCGGGCGGCTGCAATAACTGGGATCCCCCTGGCAGGGCGCCTTGGTCTCTCATCCCGATATTCCACTGGCGCCGAGGCAAGACCCGGTTGCCCGTCAGGGCCCCGGCAAGGCGGGTTTCGATAGGTCCGGCAACCATGCGCGCCGCTTCAACCGGCCGGGCATATGACCGCAGCGCGATCAGTCGACGCTCGGTTCAACCAGCGCATCAATAGGGTCTCCACACATCACGTCTCCGCCCGAACTACTCTGGCATCCCCGCTGCGCGCTCGGACGCGACGTCCGTACCCTCCCGACCCGCGATCTGCTGATCCGGCAGCGCACCATGCTCCCGAACGCCATGCGCGCCCACCTGGCCGAGATCGGCATTGCCACGGGCCAGGGACCCCATCGAACACCGAACCTTGTCATGCGGCTCGGCGACCCGGATGGCCTTGACCTGCCGTCTTCCGGTCCGGCCGGCACTTCGCGGCCTTTCTCGGTCTTGTGCCGAGGCAGGCCTCTTCCGGCGGAAAGGAACGCCTCGGACGCGTCTCGAAGATGGGCAACGCCACCCTCCTACCCGGAAAACCTCATTCCGCTGCGAACCATCGGCAGGTCGGACGGTATGGGCTGTCCGATCGCGAGGATCGCATTGGCCAGAGCGGGCGCGGCGGGAGGAGTGCCTGGTTCGCCGACGATCATGGTCCGCGCATTTCATGCCGGACGGAGCAGAGTTGTTTGTTGTCGTCGATGAACGACCTGATGGATCAGCCGATCTGTTTATCGATCCCGAAGCGAGGTTGAACCGGCTAAAGGCCTGCCGGTCGCCACAACCATTGCCAGCCTCGCCGCACATGGCCGGATCACCAGGCGGTCGTCGATTGCGGGAAAGCTGCCAGCTTCTAATGCGCAACAAGAGCGACGCACGCGTCGCAATCCCAAGGAATTGGGATGCGCCAAGCAACTCGCACGCTTACCCCATGCTTACCCAGAAATTCGTCAGAAATACTCGATCCTCTAACTCATTGAAAATATTGGTGCCCCAGGCCGGACTCGAACCAGCACGCCCTTGCGGACAACAGATTTTGAGTCTGTCGCGTCTACCATTCCGCCACTGGGGCTCCTGAAGAGCGGTGCCTACCCGAAAATCCCTGTGCGCACAACAGCGGCGAGGGCGCACGGCCATGCTTGGCGGACCGGGGCGGCGGTGCTAAAGCCTCGCGACCTTCGCGACAGGGAGCCTGGGAGCGCCGCCGATGATTCGCCGCCTCTACGACTGGACCATCGCCCAGGCGCAGACGCCCCACGCCCTGTGGACCCTGGCCTT